>CAYXHX010000342.1:0-3100 GCA_964464835.1 uncultured Chitinophagaceae bacterium
ATAACTCCTTTATGCCAATGCCTGCCATACACTATAGTTGTTTTATTTTTTGATGCATCGCCAGAATTTTCAATAATAGCAAGCGCTTCATTTGTAATGTTTTTATCTGCTTCTTTCCGGTCAATATTGTCCGTATGTAACATTTCTGCAAATTCAAATACTTTTGTTTTATCATTTTCAATAAAAAGTTGAACCACTTTCCGTGCATCGTCCATTCTGCCGGCAGCATTGATTCTTGGAGCCAAAGCAAAAACCAGGTTGCTGATATGGATTTTTTTTGTCAAAGCAGAAAGTTTTATTAAAGCAGCAATGCCATAATTCGGGTTTTCATTTACTTTTTGCAAACCAATATATGCGAGAATCCTGTTTTCACCCGTCATAGGTACAATATCCGCTGCAATTGCCAGTGCAACGAGATCAATCATTTTTAACCATGAATCATTAGTTAGTTTTAACGTGAGCGCCAATGCCTGCATCAACTTTATCCCTACGCCACAACCACATAATTCTTTATACGGATAAAAACAATCAGTTTGCTTGGGATTTAAAATAGCAAAAGCCGGAGGAGTTTCGGTATCTGGTAAATGATGGTCGCAAATAATAAAATCTATTCCATTTTCTTTTGCATGGGCAACAAACTGATTTGCTTTAATACCACAATCAATGGATATTATTAAATTAAAATGATGAGTAATTGCAAAATCAATGCCTTCCTGTGAAATACCATAACCTTCCCTATGCCTGTGAGGAATATAAAAATCAATATTTTGATGGAGCGGTTTTAAAAAACCATATAATGCAGCCACAGACGTTGTTCCATCCACATCGTAATCACCATAAATAAGAATTTTTTCATTTTTCTTAAATGCAATGAGTATTCTGTCAATTGCCTTTTGCATATCTTTCATCAGCCAGGGATCATGCAAGCCGGAAATGGTTGGCCTGAAATAGTTGACAGATTTTTCATAGGAATCAATACCCCGCTGTACTAAAATCCTGCAAAGTATTTTATTTATTTTCAGCGTTGAATAGAGCGCTTGTATATCATCTTCTGCCGCTTCTTTTAACCGCCATTTTTTTTGCATAATTCTTTTTTCCAATTTCTAAAATACATAATGATTTTGAGAAAAGTAAGAGCAAAAATGAAATTTTAATAAGTCCGGTCTGTTGTATACCTGACCAATTCTTCTAATGCACTACGTGTTTCGTTATCCGGAAATTGGAATAAAATTTTCAGGGCGGCATCTCTAAACTCCGTCATTTTAGCAGTAGCATATTCAATTCCTCCGTGTTCGGAGACTGTTTTTACAACCCATTCAATTCTTTCCTTTTTTCTATTTTCATTTTTAATAGTAAATAATAATTTTCGCCGGGTTTTGGAATCGCAATTATTAATTGTATAAATAAGTGGCAAACTTAATTTTTGCTCTTTAATATCAATTCCGGTTGGTTTCCCAATTAAAGATTTCCCATAATCGAATAAATCATCTTTTAATTGAAAAGCCATACCGGCATTTTCTCCAAAGCACCTTAATGCTTCTATAGCACCGGCCTCGGTGAACGTAGTAGAAGCGCCGGCAGCACAGGCAGATGCAAGAAGTGAAGCTGTTTTTCCTTTGATAATTTCAAAATAGGTTTTTTCACTAAGGTTTAGGTTCCGCGACTTTTCCATTTGTAATAATTCACCCTCACTCATTTGTTTTACTGCGGTGGAAAGTAATTCCAATATTTTGAAGTCCCCATTTCCAAGAGATAATAGTAATCCTTTAGACAGTAAATAGTCTCCCACCAAAACGGCAATTTTATTTTTCCATAAGGCATTGATGGAGAAAAAACCTCTTCTTTCATTTGCATCATCTACAATATCATCGTGTACTAAAGTAGCAGTATGTAAAAGTTCTACCAGGGAGGCAGCCCGATAGGAAATAGGATTAACTTCACCACCCAATTTTGCGCAAAGCAACACAAACATTGGCCGGAGTTGTTTCCCTTTTCTTTTTACAATATAGTGCATAATCCGGTCCAGTAGTGGTACTTTACTCTTTACAGCCTCTTTAAAATAATTTTCAAATTGAGCCATTTCAGCCGCAATTACTTTCTTTACTTTATCCATTCTTAATTTAAAATTGCAAGATAATTGGTAAAATTTAAATATCTTGTGCAACTATTTTTGGTAAATGAATGTCTTATGAAAAATTAAATTTATGGTTGCATTATAAAAAAATGCATATAAAATTTGGTAATTCATTTCCATTTCATAAATTTGTTAAAAATTCACAATCGGGAAACATTAAACAACAACTTAAATTTCACCTATGGCAAGCAGAAAGTACAAAATGATATTAGCCCTTGCAGGTCTAATCAGCACTGCCGCATTCGCACAAAGAAATGACGCAGGCTACAATGGCACACTGGATTCATCTAAAGTTTCAAACAAGATGATGCCCCAGCAAAATGAGTTCATGAGTAATCAATATCCTTACCCTGCTAAACCCCGCAGCATGTGGGAACTTGGTTTTGGTGGAGGCCTTAGCCAGATTTATGGCGATGTTCTTCAAAAAGTAGGATATGGTGGAAGTGTAACTTTTAGAAAAGCTATCGGACATTCCTTCTCATTAAGGGCAGGTTACACTGGTGGTATTACTTATGGTACAGATTACTACGCGAGAACTTCCTACTACAATGGAACGAATTCTGTTGTAGGAAACCCTTGGAATGCGTATAATTCAAGAAACGTACCTTTCTCAACAAACTATCGTGCTAAAATCCACCAGTTAAACCTGGATATGATTTTTAGCCTGAATGCATTGAATTTGTATCGTGGAAACCCTAAAATGGATTTCTACTTATTAGCAGGTTATGGTGCTTTGGGTGCTGATGTGGATGTAAATGCAAGAAACGATGCAAATGGAAATGCACTCTATAGCTTTGCAGGCATTGATTACAAGCGGAAATCAACTGATGTCCAAAAGCAAATTAAGGATATGGAAGATGATACTTATGAATCTAATGCCCCTGTTCAAGGTCGTAACAGAAATGGTATTGGCCGTCAGGATAATAATTGGGTTATTGTACACACATTTAACGCGGGAGGTGGTAT
>CAYXHX010000343.1:0-393 GCA_964464835.1 uncultured Chitinophagaceae bacterium
TTTCACATCAGGCTTTGCTGAAAGGCTTACAGGGATTGTGTTTGAGCAGTTTTTGACAGGGATAAAAAAATGAAATATTTTCATTCTTTTATCCCTGTTCTTTTTAAAAAAGCTCTAATTGCTGAGGGCCTTTTGGAGTTTCAGAAACTTCTTTTCCACGGAAAATTTCCATCATGCCAAATTGTTTGTCGGTAATCGTTAAAATACCAATATGCCCCCGTGGTGGTAAAATGGATTTCACCCTTTTTATATGTACTTCGGTGTTTTCCCGGCTGCTACAGTGCCGAATGTACATACTGAATTGAAACATGATAAAGCCATCCGCCATTATTTTTTTTCGAAACTGTGCATAGTTTTTCCTGTCTTTTTTTGTTTCAGTCGGCAAATCAAAAT
>CAYXHX010000343.1:403-3095 GCA_964464835.1 uncultured Chitinophagaceae bacterium
GGACCAAGTTTTTGATTCCTGGTCAGACATCCCAAATGAACTAGAATCAACATAATGCGGTATGCGTTTAAGCGGTCAAACATCTTTTAATTTAGTTATTTAGATATTGAAGAATTGAGGTATTACTTTTTTACGCTGTATATAATAACCGGTATTAAAATATTAATATTTCCAAGTTTCTAATCAAATATTTGCAGCATTAAATAATCACATTATCCTTTTCCCATGATAAAAATCCATCAATTTTTCAATACCTCAATTCCTTAATATCTCAATATCTCAATACCTCAACATCTCAATACCTCAACACCTCAATATCATCCTGCTTTCATCTCCGGGTAAAGTATCCTTTTCGTTTCACCTTCAAAACATTTTGCAAGTGAAGCAGTCGTTCTTTGCACGGCATTCATCAATGGGCTTTTTTCATTATTGATATTCACATCCATTGCAGGAATAGCCAGTAATTGTTCCTTCATTTTTGTAGTCATATCTAAGAATTTTCCATTCATCCGTACAATTTCACAAACAACTTTATCCACGAAAGGCCGGTAGGGTTCCATGATATCATCAGCAAGGCAATATGCATTGTATTGATTCCTGTGGAAAATCCCTAAAGTGGGCAAAAGCCCTGACGCTACAAGGTTACGGGCAACTACAGCACGTAAAATGGCATAACCGTAATTGAGCAGGTTATTGGGGGGCGCACCTTCGCGGTGGCGGGTGAATTGGAGAAAATCCGGGAAAATATTTTTCCAGTAATAATTGGCTGCTTGTGCTTCGCAATTGTCCGGGTCGCCACTTCTAACAATTCTAGCAAGGTTTAATAAAAATTTATTTTCCTGCATTTCATGTTCAAGGAGTTTTGCCTGGTTCATTATTTTGGCTTCAATAGTTTGTTGCCATAATTGTTTTTTCAAGGGCACACTTGCTTCAATTTGACATTTAAATCGTTGGCTTTGTAAAGTATGGCCATCCAAATTTAAAAATAATCCTACCGGGTGATGCGTTTCATCGCAGGTAATTACAGCCGTGTTGTTGTGCAACAATCTTGATAATGTGGGTTGTGTAATCGTTATTTGTGGATGATCCAGAATAAGCACACCGATGTCTTCAATGGGGACTTGCTTTTCAATGTCTTCATTTTTTAATGATATGATCAATTGTTCATTCTTTGTTTTAAGATAAGTAGGATTGCCAAAGTAGAGAGTACGTTTGATCATGGTAATTCAATTCTTGTTGAATCATTAATATTCACCAACTCCAATAATGTCTCCTAAATGATTGGTGCGGACCTTAATTATTTGGTCCAAACCTTTTGAACTTCTGAAATCTCTCCATGTTGTACCCCTTAATACATTTGAGAAATCTGCAACAGATGTCTCCAAATGATGTCTGAAGACATAATTTTTAAAAGCATATTTCTGTACTCTAAATAAATTCGGGCTGACCAGTTTCTTATTTTTCGGATTGAGTAAATCTATTTCTGCAGGATTGAAGCCTGTTTTTTCATTAGGAAAAACAAAGAGTTCATTCTGTTTCATCGTAAATAAAAATTGCCAACCGTCGTCTTGTTTGTATGCTTTGTCAACTACTGACATTCCTAAATTCACTCTTGCTACCGCCTCATAAAAAGACACTACATTTTCTTGTAAATTTCCATTTTTATCTCTGTAAACCGCAACATGGTGGTTGTTGCCCGTACTTACAAAGTCCACAGCAGTCTTGTTACCTTCTTCATCCAATATCGGGTTGCCAAGATGGTCTTTCTTAAAATGCAGGGGTTCTGCATTTTTCACGCCGCTAATAGTAACCCTCTTGATAGAAATTCCTTTTTCTTTGTTGAGCCAAATAGGATTCTTATCCAAATCAGAGAAAGCTTTTTTAGCATCACCACCATATTCCTTTAATCTCACCCTTATAATTCGTTTCACACCTTCGTCTAAAATCTTTTCAATGGATTTTTCGTCTTTGAAATTTTCAGGTGTAACCTCCTTGCGAATAGAAAAATCTTCAACCAACCAAACCAATTTTACTTTTTCTGGCAGCTTTTCTGTTTTTTCCGAATTTAGATAAATTGGATTTTTATCTAAAGCATTTTCACCGGCAAATGCCTTTTTTGGATCATTGCCGTTTTCTTCTAAGCGTTGCAAGAGTATATTTTTAAAAAGAGGATTGCCTACTTTTGTTACGGTTTCTTTATCAAACTTAGCATTAACTTTTTCTTCCTTCTGCTCATAATATTGGTATCTCCCATATACGGTTTCTTTATGCAATTGCCCACGTGGTGTTTTTGCAACTTGCCCTTTTATTGTTTTCTCTTTTCCGTCTTTGCCTTTGATTATTGAAGTGACATTATTCTTTGCTTTGTTAATATTGATTGTTACCACCTTGTTTTAGCCTTGTGCGATACAATAACATTTTCTAAATGCTCTTTGGCTACTTGTCGGAAATGAGCCATAGGTTCTTTGAACACTCTTTTTTTATTGCCCTGATCGTCTATTCTAATCTCGGTTTCTTTCTCCTCAATTCCCATAACATCCCTGGTCAATAGTTTTAGGCTGTCAGTGTCGATGGCTGTTCTACCTTGTGAATTGCTTATACTTTCATCCGTTTTTTCATTTCTTCGGGCATTCAGGTTGTTCAGGTATTGAATAAAACTCCTTTTAGTAAATGCTATGGTTAATGCATCCAT
>CAYXHX010000344.1:0-1997 GCA_964464835.1 uncultured Chitinophagaceae bacterium
ATTATTCATTGGAGGTAGAATGGCGGAATACCGAGAGTCCATGCGATAGTTCGGCAGCCAGTTGTTCCCAAAATTTGAACGCCTATATTTTTCCTTTAAACAGGATTACTAAAAGCGGTAAAACATTATATGCCAAACAAAACCCGATAGTCAATTTCAAAGATGTTTCTTATAGTGATGATAAAGTGGATCTATTGAACGATGATTATGGTAGTGAAGAAGATAAAACTTGTGATAATATAAACAATTGCAGCGATGATTCTTCCGTATTATTTTATTACGCATATTATCCAAACGGCATTGATTATTCTGAATGCAAATTCCCGGCAATTATTTTATTTCATGCGGGAGGTTTCTCCGATTGCAGCGGCTTGAATTATGAAGATTCATTGTGTTATGTGTTGGCAAGAAAGGGCTTTATTGTATTTAATGTAGAATACCGCCGGGGAAGAATTAAAGACATTTCAAATCATGGAAAATACACATCTGCACAGCAGGAATTGGCCATTTACAGGGCTTTCCAGGATGGAAGAGGAGCCATAAGAAGCATCATTAAAAGGCAACGGAATGTTTTGAATAATCCAATGCCTTACGAGATTGATACGAACAATATTTTTGTTGCCGGGCAAAGCGCCGGTGCTTGTATAGCCAACAGCCTTGCCTATTACACTACACAGAGTATGATAGACCAGGCATTCCCGGTGCCTGCGGGTGAGTTATCAATTTCATCTGCACTCGGGCCGATAGATGCAGATTATTATTTTGGCGGGCCGGGTATTGAATACCATAGCAAGATTAAAGGTTTGTGGAGTATGTGGGGCGGTTTTCCAATTCCCAAGGATACAAGCGATGCCCATTCAGAATATAATTTCCTTACTCAAAATGGAACTAACCGCATACCCATGATTGGTTTTATGGGAAGATTAGACCCGGTTTTCCCGATTAGGAAAAATGATCAAGATGTGATATATCCGCCAATTACAACATATGATTCTATATATACTTCTGAAACAACCTGTTTGATAAATTCACCCTTTAGAGTTTATAATACAAGTATACCATTAGTCCCAGATCTACGAATGGAATGTACCAATGATATCTACCAAAAGTTTTTGGCGCATGGCGTTCCTGTTTTGGAATATATTGATTGCAATATGAAACATGGGCTAACAGGTGAAGTAAATGGTATATGCACTTCAGATTTTGGCGCAGCAGGGCAAACGCTTAGTAAAAACCAGGTAAATGAATACCTTGCCACACGCGCCTGCTTTTTCTTTCAAAGCATAATGAATAATAAGGCATCTTTGCTCCAGGGCGCATCAAAATTTACGGACTGTATAGATTACAGGCATTCCGCTAACAATGACCCATGCCCTGTCGTGGCAAATAATAATGGCTGCACCAATGATAAAAAGTGCGATTAATTGCAAGGCATTACAAAATTTAATCAATAAAATATTTCACAAATGAAAACAATAAAATCATTTTTATTTTTTTGGGTAATGCTATTATTACTCATTCAAAAAACAAATGCACAACCCGGCACGCTTGATACAAGTTTTGGAAAAGGAGGAGTTGTTTCTTATGATACAATGACAGATAATAGTGACGCATTAATACAACCAGATGGAAAGATTGTAGAATTAAGCAGTTCTTTTCATGGATATTCTATTAAAGTAAGGAGATTTAACCCGGATGGGACTTTCGATTCAACTTTTGGTATATATGGTCAGGCAAGTATTGTATTTCCTGGGTTTCTACTGCCACATAACATTGCAATTCAGGAAGATGGTAAAATTGTCTTTACCGGAGATTATTTGTCGAATGGCCATACTAATGTAGGCATTACCCGCTGCAATGTAGATGGCAGCATAGACAGTAGTTTTGGCAATAATGGCTTTGACACTATTTTTCTTGACAATATCACTTTTGCCACCGGCTTAGCCATACAACAGGATGGAAAGATAGTGGTATCAGGAGACCTGCGAAAAAATATA
>CAYXHX010000344.1:2007-3080 GCA_964464835.1 uncultured Chitinophagaceae bacterium
AATTAATGAAAATGAAGGATCAGAAAAAACAACATATGATGATGAAAGAACATTTATTTCCCGCCGGCTGCCCAATGGCGGGCCGGACTCATCATTTGGCAAAGACGGGAATGTGGTCAATCATTATAATGTTTCCATCAATTCCATTGCTTTACTCATCAGGCCAAATGGTAAATTAGTGATCGGGAGTACATTCAATACATTTTCTGAACATGCATCGTATATGTTGGCAAGTTTTAACCCGGATGGAAGTGTTAATAGTAGTTTTGGAGAGAATGGGATTGCACAATATATTTTCGGTGAGGGTCAGAGTGAAACTTGGAACTCATTAATGGAATCAATGGCTTTGCAGCCGGATGGAAAAATAGTATGTGTGGGTATAAGTGGCACAGACGACCCACTAATGGCCATCTGCCGCTTTAATGAAGATGGAACTACGGATTTAGGCTTTGGAGAAAATGGTTCTTTAATTACACCCTACCTGGATTACCATAATATGTATGTGAATGATGTAGCAATCCAACCGGATGGTAAAATAGTAACAAGTGGTGTAAGTTGGAAATGGTCTTATACTCCATTTACACTTTTGTTAACAAGATACACAGATCAAGGCCAGTTAGATCCTTTATTTGGCAAAGAAGGCATATCCGCAATTGATACGCCTTCCGGGATGAGTGCAAATCATGTTTTCATTTTACCGGATGGTAAAATATTTACTTCAGGCGCTTTTTATGGCCCTATCATTTGTATGGTACGATTCAATGGAGGCGACAACGTCCTCGCTTCCAACTTCAAAGAAGTAAAAGCCATACAGGAAAATGACAACATCACCATCACCTGGCAAACGCTGAATGAAAACAATACAAAATCTTATACGGTGGAGCGTAGCAATAATGCCAAAGATTATGCGGGCATATCTACCATACCCGCGAAACACGCTGCCACAAACAGTTACAGCTATACCGATAGAAACCCTTTGTATGGAGACAACTATTACCGCATCAAAGAAAATGCTGCGAATGGAAGTTTTACCTATAGCCAAACTTTAAAAGTAGTGTTTGAAAACGGCAACA
>CAYXHX010000345.1:0-2372 GCA_964464835.1 uncultured Chitinophagaceae bacterium
GTTTGAATATGCAGGTGCAGCCGGTGGATGGATAGATATATTGGGTTATCCATTTGCACGAGGCCGGGTTTTCGAAACTTGCGAAAAAGATTTGGGGCAATACAATGATTTGGCAGAAGTGTTTTGGGCATCCGGTGCAGCCATGTTTATTCGTAGTGAAATTTTTAAACAACTTGGCGGATTGAATGCACATTTTTTTGCACACATGGAAGAAATTGAACTCTGTTGGCGTATTCATCTTGCCGGGCTGAAAGTAGCATATTGCCCGCAATCAATCGTTTACCATGTTGGCGGCGGTACATTACCCAAGGGAAACAGCCGGAAAGTATTCCTCAATTTTCGCAACAATTTGTGGATGCTGTTTATTCATTTACCACTTGAAGAAAAAGTTTGGAAGTTGCCGATCCGGTTTTTACTGGATATGTTATTTGCAATGAAAAGCTTACTGTCAGGGCATTTCGGGGATTCCTGTTCAGTTCTCAGGGCTTGGACAAAAGTTGTATTTACCCCATTACCCATTCAGGGAAAAACAATGCCTTTGCGAAAAAAAATGAATTCCATTCCGGGTGTTTATAATGGGAGCCTTCTTTGGGAATATTATGCTCACGGAAAAAAGTTTTTTTCCAAAATAGTAAAAAAGAAGTTGTGATATAAAGTGTTGAACCCTATTTTTGCATAGTAAACTTTTACTATGATATACGAAGCAGATAAAAGCAAGCAAAAAGATATACGCTATAGTTGGGTAAGTTCCTCCAGGTTTATTTTTTATGTGCAGGTTTTTTGCATGATTGCTGTATTACTTGGTGGTTGTTATAATTTGTACCAAAATAGGTATAAAGGAAAACCGGATGTACAGGTTCCCGGGAATACATTATATACACCACAGTATAAATAAAATTCAAAAATTTATTTTGCAGGGAAATGCAGAAGCTTATTTTTGCAGCCCTTAGTTCTTTTATAAATCAGCGGAAGTAGCTCATTTGGTAGAGCACGACCTTGCCAAGGTCGGGGTGGCCGGTTCGAGCCCGGTCTTCCGCTCCATTACACTTTCCCCCTATTGCATTTGATTAAGCCCTGGTGGTGGAACTGGTAGACACGCAGGACTTAAAATCCTGTGATCCGAAAAGGTCGTGCGGGTTCAAGTCCCGCCTGGGGCACTTCTTTTACAAATTGCTTTACTCCTACTGCCGGGATATTGCGCACATTACTTCCGATAATACACTTTACCCACATTTTATTTTAACTGTTTAATGATTTTGTTTTCCCTGAAAACAAAATTGCAAAGTTGTGTATGGCTTCAAAACTATCAATTACAAATTGAGATAAAGTAATTGCAAAGCTGCTATTGATATCATTCCTAAAGGAAATTATATTTATAGAAACTATGTTGTACTTTTTTATTTTAATCGGCATTATTTTAATTTATTTCCTTTTTGTTATTGACAGGCTTGGCCTGTATCAAAGGATACCGCTTGCACTTGGAAAAATTTCCATTGAAAATATTTCAGAGCGGGCCGCGAAAAAATATGGGGAGAAAATTATTTTTACTACCGATAAACCATGCAGTTGGTCAATCCCGGAAATAGAAAAAAAATTCCCCGGTGATGTTTCCTGGAGCGCATTGAAAATAAATAGTACAACAGGCTTGCTTGCAAAAATGCTTCGGGAAATTTTTCAAATGAAATTGAATGAGCGGGTTGGTATCCTTAAACAAAACCATTTTGATATCCACCTCTTTATTGTTTCCATTATAAAAGCAGGTGGCATTGCATGCCCGATCAATGGAAAGTTTGCTTCCGAAAATATTGATCCCTACTTATCACATCTTGGAAGCAGATTGTTAATTACAGATATTTTCACTTTAAAACGATTAATAGAAGAATGTAAAAAGCTTGGGGCGCTTGAACAAATTTTACTCACAGAAAAAAAAGGAAATTTTTCTTTTTCAGAAAGTGAAAATATTATAGAAAGATTCCATGAAAAATTTCCCGGTATTCATATAGAATGGCTGGATGAAGCCGTTGCAACCATCTATGAAGAAGCAAAACCGGTGAAGCGTACGAAAAATGATATTTTATACCTCGTACATTCTTCCGGCACAACCGGTTTTCCAAAAGCAGTGGTTTTGCAAAATGGCCCACAATCCCATGCCATACGTGGCTGGCTTTGCTATGTTCACATTTCAAGAAAGTATGACAAAGCCTATCTCGCTGTGCCCAACAATCACCAGGCAGTTATATTATCTTTTAATGCGCTTTTACTCATGGGCATGAAGGTTCATTGGACATGTAATTATGATTGGGAAAATTTTGATGCCGAAAAAATCCTTGAAGAACTATATGCAGGGAATTATACAGGGTTCTTTGGATTTC
>CAYXHX010000345.1:2404-3080 GCA_964464835.1 uncultured Chitinophagaceae bacterium
AATAACATATACACAACTGAAAGAAAAATTAAAAATTGTTCCAACTTTATTGAAAATGCGATTTTGGGCTTGCACAGCCGATGCAAGCCATGAAGCCATCATTAAACCATTTATCAAAAATGGAAATGTTTTTAAATGCCTTGGTATTCCATTAAACGGTTCTATATTTCTCGATGCACAAGGTTCGAGTGAAGTAGGTACACCTTCTGTAATCAGGTATATTTCTCCTCTTACAAAAAAATTTGAACGAAGAATTGGCAAACCCGGCTCTACACCATTCGGGCCGGAAATAAGGATTCGAAATGCAGCCGGAATTCTTGCAGCAAGAAATGAAGCCGGAAGGCTCGAAGTAAAAGGCAAAACTGTTTTTAAAAGTTACTGGTGTAATCCATCCTTAACAGAAAAATCTTTTACAGATGGATGGTTTTTTACTGGTGATATTGCTCAAATAGATGATGAAAATAATCTTATACAACTCGATCGCGAAGTAGATGTGATTCACACAGAAAATGGGCCTGTGTATTCATTGCCCATCGAAGAAAAAATCCACAAACACCCTGCAATATTTGATGCCTGTGTATATGCAGGCGCTATGGAGAATAATTATCAAAAACCTTTTATAGCTGTAGCATTGCGTGAAGGTTATCAGTATACTCCCGATGAATTATTGACAGTG
>CAYXHX010000346.1:0-3077 GCA_964464835.1 uncultured Chitinophagaceae bacterium
AATTACCCCGATGGCCAATGCAATACCTGTAAGCGACATAATGTTGGAGGAAATGCCAAACATATTGAGCAGGATAAAGCTGATGGCAATGGTGATGGGGATCTGAATGATGATGCTTAATGCGCTGCGCCAGTGAAACAAAAAGATGATAACGATGAGTGCAACAACCGCCATTTCTTCAATCAATTTTACTTTGATGTTTCCGATTGCTGCTTCAATCAGTTCACTGCGGTCGTAGGCAGTTTTAAAAGAAACTCCTTCCGGCAAACCTTTCTGCACATCTTTCATTTTTTCTTTAACTGCATTGATGACTTTATCCGCATTTTCTCCGTAACGCATCACCACGATGCCGCCAACCACTTCACCTTCACCGTTCTCATCAAATATGCCGAGGCGCAGATCACCACCCATTTGCACAGTGCCAATGTCTTTTACCCTAACGGGAATACCGTTGTAATTACCAACTGCAACAGCTTCCAGGTCATCTTTGTTTTTTATATAACCAAGTCCCCTAATGATATATGCCATATCACTCATTTCAAATTTTCTTCCGCCCACATCATTGTTGCTCGCCTTTACCTTATTCATTACATCCATCAGGCTGATGTTGTAGAACTGCAGCTTAACAGGATCAACCACCAATTGATATTGCTTTTCAAAACCACCAAAGGAGGCCACCTCTGCCACACCGGGTACGGTTTGCAAGGCCAGTTTTATATACCAGTCCTGCAATGCCCGTTGTTCGCCGAGATCAAGATTCTTAGTGTCTAAAGTATACCAGAACACATGGCCTACGCCTGTTCCATCGGGGCCAAGGGTAGGCGTAACACCATTGGGTAATAACCGTTGGGCATAGTTCAGTCTTTCCAGCACCCTTGTTCTTGCCCAGTACACATCCACATCATCTTCAAAAATCACATATACAAAACTCATCCCGAACATGGAAGTGCCCCTGATGTTTTTCACTTTGGGAATGCCCTGAAGATTACTTACCAATGGATAGGTAACCTGGTCTTCCATGATCTGCGGACCCCGGCCCATCCATTCGGTAAAGACGATCACCTGGTTTTCGCTGAGGTCGGGGATAGCATCAATGGGGTTTTTCTTAATATTTAAAATACCCCATACAAACAACCCTGCCGCAAGCAATAAAACGATGTAGCGGTTTTTTAATGACCAGGAAATTATTTTAGGTATCATAACTAAATGTTTGGCTTGAGAATTATTTCATCATTTCTTCCACGCTGCCACAGGTCATCATCTTATCTCCGTAAAAAGGATTTTTGATGTCTTTGGTTTCACTCAGCCACATAGAACCATCATTGTACATGGGGCAATGATCATGGTATAGCATCATCCCTGCGCCAAATGCTTTTACCATATCATACATGTCTTTGCTCATGGTTGCAAAATGTTCCCGCTGGTGGTCAATCTTACTTTTAGAAATATGCTCCGCATGTTCTTTAAGGTCCGATTCAATATCATCATACACTTTCTTCTGACCGGCGCTCAGCAATGATTTGTCAAATGATTTCATCGCTTCATACATTTTACCCGAAGCTGCAGCAGCTTCTGTTTCGTTACTGTTTACCAAAGCATTTTTAACAGCAAGGTAATCTGTTACCAATGTTTTGATATAGGTGGCAACTGCCGGATCAACGGAAGTAAATGTCGCTGCAACCATTTTTATATCCTTATCCGGTTGTGTGTTTTGCTGCATTGGCATAGTATCATGGCTCATACCCATATTATTGTCTTTTGTGGAACTATTGCTGTTGCAGGCAGTAAAAGCGATTGCCGCTATTGCTGATACTATAAGAATTGTCTTTTTCATATTTTACTGTTTTAGATTATTAGTGATTATGGTCAGCATGGTCGGCCTTTTGCTCTGTTAACGCCATGCCGCATTTAGGACATTTGCCCGGTTTATCGTATGTCTTATCACCTTCGCATTTCATGGGACAGCTATATACAACTGTAGCCTGCTCCTTTTCTTTCAGTTCCATGCCACATTTTGGACATTTACCCGGCTTGTCACTGGTTACGTCGGGGTGCATAGGACAGGTGTATGTTTTCATCACTTGCATTTTCATCTGTTCTTTTTTGGATTTGGTTAAATCCATCCCGCATTTCGGGCATTTACCGGGTTTCTTACTTACCACATCAGGGTGCATGGGACAACTGTATTTCATCATCTCCATTTTTTGCTTCGGAACTTTTGTTTTTTGTTTTGTACTGTCCTGTGCAAAAAGGGAAATGGAAAAGATGGTTAACGCTGCCATCATCAGCATTTTCATTGCTTTCATTTTGAAATAATTTATTAGTATGAGAATTGAGAATTTGCGGCATACAAAAATGCCGATAGCCTGACAAATCATTTGCCTGGCTCACAAGAGGGAAAATATTCTAAATACGGAAAACGCAGTTGCGGATATAAACGGGTACAGCCTGCGTTCGTGGAGGGGAATTGCTATTCGGGTTTTCCTCTGTTACAGAGGCTATCAATGATTGAGGAATTTCAACATAATTGGGTACAAGTGCAACACCCTGCATTATATTGAAATGAAAAGAAGATTCAGCAATCTTTTGATCTGTATTATTTTTTACGAATTTATGTTCATCCTTGCAGCAGCCATTATCCTTCTTATCCTTTTTCTCCATGCCGCATTTGCTGCAGGTCTTGGATTGTTTATCACCCAAACCCCAATCGGCCAGTTTGCCCATGCAGTAATGCATGTGTATTGTGGCCCCGGAAGAAGTGGCCAAATACAAAACGGCTAATATGGCTGCGATGAACTTTTTCATGTTATTGCTTCTGCAAAAGTATAACAAGTTTTCTGATATTTTTTATAAAATTCTGGCAACTGTTTATATATAAATGACCTGACATTTACCGGCAGCAGTCTTTTTTGCGTACAAAAAGGTACTTAAATGCTTTCCAGAAAAACTGTCCTATTGACCTTAGTACTACCATTATAACATAGTTAAGAGCATAAATCCGCTCATGGCAATCATCAGTGCGTCTTCAATTATGGTAACAGTGCTCATGGGTAAATTAAACACATCGCCCAGGCAGG
>CAYXHX010000347.1:0-3077 GCA_964464835.1 uncultured Chitinophagaceae bacterium
GCCTGAAGGAAAAGACCATGCATTATATATTCGCCCTTTTATGATTGCTACGGATACTGTTTTGGGTGTAAAACCTTCATTGACATATAAATTTTTAATCATTCTTAGTCCATCCGGGCCGTATTACTCAAGGCCAATGAAAATAGCGGTGGAAGAAAGATATACGCGTGCAGCGCCCGGCGGCGTTGGGTTTTCGAAGAATGCGGGGAATTATGGCGGAAGTATGCTTGCTGCCACAAAAGCCAAAGAGCAAGGTTATGACCAGGTTTTATGGACAGATGCCTTTGAACATAAATGGCTGCAGGAAGTAGGCATGATGAATGTTTTTTTTGTGATCAATGGAAAAGCCATTACACCTTCACTCGAACAGGAAACTATTTTAGCCGGGATTACCCGTGATAGCGTGATGGACATACTCCAGGAAATGAATATCCCTGTGGAAGAAAGAAGAATAAGCATAGATGAAGTGATGCAGGCGCACGAAAATGGCACTTTGCAAGAGGTGTTTGGAACAGGTACTGCTGCTACCATTGCTTTAATCAGTGATTTGAAATACCAGGATACCAATATGCATTTTGATGCGGACAATTGGAAGATAGCGCCTGCTATTAAAAAACAATTGATCGGAATTAAAGAAGGATATATCGAAGATAAATTCGGTTGGATGGAATATGTATAAATAAATCAAAGTGTAGAATACCCTTATATTTGGTGAATTTTAACCGGCGATTACATGTTTACCAAAACAAAAAAAAGGGTATTTTTATTGCTCGATCCTGAAAAGGGTGGAACGGTTGCCGACCGTTTTGTGAATAGCTTTATCATCGGATTGATTTTAGTTAATACTGCTACTGTAATTGTAGAAACCGTTCAGGCAATTTATGAACCGAATAAGAAAATCTTTTGGTGGATAGATTTCCTGTCCGTAGCCATTTTCACCATTGAATATCTACTGCGGGTATGGTCATGCACGTGTAATAGTAAATATGCACACCCTGTTTTCGGAAGAATAAAATATATTTTTTCTGTGGGTGGCATCATTGACTTATTGGCAATTCTTCCATTTTATTTGCCACTTTTTGGTTCTTTTGATTTGAGGTTTCTAAGAATGTTACGCTTATTAAGATTTGCACGGTTTTTTAAATTGGGCAGATACATGAATGCGAAAAGCGTAATTATAAATGTAATCCGTTCAAAAAAAGAAGAGTTGATACTGAGTTTTCTCATCATCATATTCCTGATTACTATTGCAGCCTGCCTGATGTTTTATATAGAACATGATGCACAACCCGGAAAATTTTCGAGCATTCCGGAGACAATGTCGGATATCGTTACTTTTATTACAGTAGGCTATGGAGATGCATACCCGGCAACTACTTTGGGTAAAATACTTTCTGATTTTATATCATTGCTTGGCATTGGTATGTTTGCTTTACCAACAGGTATCCTTGCTTCAGGTTTTACAACAGAGTTTAAAAAATTTAAACACGAAAAGACTATATGCCCACATTGCGGGCAGGAAATATAAAAAGGACATTGCTTTTCAGAAACATCCTTGATTTTTTTCCAGGTATGGTTTTACCTGATACTTGCGCGTAGCATCCAGGCCATTTTTTCATGTTCTTTCATAATTCCAGTAATAAAATCAGCGCTCCCTGCATCTTTATATTTTTCATCAAAATCATCAATTAATGAACGCATTTCCCGAATCAACCCTTCATGGTCATCTGCGAGGGAAGCCAGCATTTTTTCAGACACCATTTTCCCGCCGGCTTGTTCTTTGATTGTTGATACTGCAAGAAATTCTTTCATGCTGCCATGCGCAAAATGGCCCAATTTTCTTACCCTTTCGGCAACAGCATCAATAATGGTTTGCAACTGATTGTATTGTTCATCCAGGAACACATGTAAGGAATGAAAATCCCTGCCTTCAATATTCCAGTGGAAATTGAGCGTTTTTACGTACAACACAAATTCATCAGAAAGAATTTTGTTTAATTCTGATGCAACTTTCCTTGTATTTGCCTGGCTGATACCTGTATTCAGTGTATCCGATTTTACCCCAACATTTTTTGCCATAATGTATATTTTTAAAAATTAAAAAAAGTTTTATTCGGTTCTTTCAAAGTTAGAAAATCTTATGGGTAGATATGAGTTATAAAAGTTAATTAATAATTGAACATATCGGATTCTCTATTTGCCAAAGTTTTTCGGGTAAATTGAATATTTTGAAAACAATAATTATTCCTTTTTTTCAATAAAATCTTTATCAGCATTGTAGTTTGAAACATCCATTTCCCTTACCTTTGCCGCCAATTAAGAAAAATCGGTTGAAGCTTTTAATATAGAAGTATTCAGCCATTTAAAACCAGACTTTATTTAATATACATTTTATGGCTCAACAGGGAAAAATCAAACAAGTAATCGGCGCTGTAGTAGACGTGGAATTTGAAGATGGCAGCCTGCCTGAAATTTTCAATGCGTTGGAATTGAAACGTGAGAACGGGGATAAACTCGTACTCGAAGTGCAACAGCATCTTGGGCAAGACAGTGTGCGTACCATCGCGATGGATGGAACTGAAGGCCTTATCCGTGGTATGGATGTGCTTGATACCGGAAAAGCAATTGCCATGCCCACCGGGGAATTAATTAATGGCCGCTTATTCAATGTAACCGGTGATGCCATTGATGGATTGCCACAAGTTTCTAAAGAAAATGGCCGCCCTATTCATGCTTTGCCCCCATTGTTTGAAAACTTGAGTACAGCTACTGAAATTTTATTTACAGGCATTAAAGTAATTGACCTTATTGAACCATATGCAAAGGGTGGAAAGATTGGCCTTTTTGGAGGCGCCGGAGTGGGAAAAACAGTATTGATCCAGGAATTGATTAATAATATAGCCAAAGGCCATGGTGGTTTATCCGTATTTGCAGGCGTTGGTGAAAGAACACGTGAAGGAAACGACTTATTGCGTGAAATGATTGAAGCCGGCATTATGAATTATGGAGACGCTTTCAAACATAGCATGGAAGAAGGCGGATGGGACTTGAGTAAAGTGGATATGGAAGGCTTGAAA
>CAYXHX010000348.1:0-703 GCA_964464835.1 uncultured Chitinophagaceae bacterium
AAAGAGGGTTCGCCGTAGAAGCAACTAATTTTATTCCTTGTTTGTTTACAATAGCAAAATCATACGGGTACACAGGTTTCAATTCATCTTCATAAATAAAAAAAGATTTTGTGATTGTATTATTTAATTCACTCAGTTCATCATATTTGTTGTTGTCATCAATGGTTACGATCAATTTGTTTTCTCCAACATCTGTAGAAGCAACAATTGGGACTGTTAGTTTTACTGAATCTATATAACGGACTGATTTGATATTTTGAGAAAAAAGTGAAACAATAGTTCCATTTGGATATTGCCGTTTTATGGAAAATGATACAGAGTCGCCCAATGCTTTGCCAATATTATAAATATAGGTTTTGATATCAAAACTTCCGCTTGCTACCGAAATAAAAGTTGGGTTAATGAGGACTTGCGGCTCTTCAATTACAAAATCTGGTTTTGTATGTGCATTTATTTTAACAGCGGGGTCACCATGCAAAACATTTTCTTCAGCATGCAAATATCTTGTTACAGAATCAAGGCTTTTATTATTTAATAAATAATTAATGGCATCATAAATATTATATGAAATGGGCTGATTGTAATCATCAATTGATAATGATTGATAAAAGCCTTTACAATAACTATCCAAAAAACTTTCTACGCCAAAGTGTGTACTCGCTATAAACCCAATGGAGCCGCGGTCTTTGGCAAGGACATATAA
>CAYXHX010000348.1:732-2477 GCA_964464835.1 uncultured Chitinophagaceae bacterium
GCAACCATTTACCAGGAACATGGGATACTTCCCGTAATTATTATATTGATCAGGGGAATTTAAATTATAATCCAAAGCGGTAGCTGCAGAGTGCCCGAAATAATTGAGCAAACTGATTCCATTATCGAATAATTGTTCCATCAGCGCATTGGTAATAGGTGTTACAGGGCCGGTTGAGGTTTTATTAAAACTGGTAACAGTTGCTCCATAAAATGTATCAATTACAATGTCGCGGTATGAATTTAAATGTGCAGTGAGTGATGCATCAAGGCTTGCATCATTGGCGCCAACTACATGCACCATGGTTTTCATCCATGCTTTATTCGCAATCGTTTGCACGGTACTTGCTTGTTGTTGCTCATACAATTTTACTTTATCCAAATAATTATTGATTTCTAAAGTATTTACTGCTGAGAGCCTGCCAATATGTGTTGCCGGCAGCGGATCAAGATTATCTGAAGCAAGGATATTATCCGATGCGGGCCACCCAAATGTGGGAACAAGATTCAATTGATCTATGTATGGAGAGTTTTCATTAATTCTTGCCTGGTCGTATGTGACAGCTTTACCAATAAGAAAAACCATTTTTGGTGCAACAGCAAAATTTTTTCTTGCATACCTTAAAAAATTATGTATGGAAATCGGGTGTTTTTTAATACCAAATGCAAACTGATCTGTGAGTTCATCTATATCATAAATTTTTGCATTGTACGAACCACCTGCTGTGGAAGCCCTGTATTGACGGTAGTTTTCAACGGCATTATTCGCATACAATATTTTGTTTGAAATAATCAGGTAATCACCCTGGTTAGAAGAAGAAGTGAAATTGATAAAATTCCGTTGCGTTAAACTGTTCACATTAAATACATTTGTAACATCCTGGTTGACCAATACAAAGTCTCTTGCTGATGCTGAAGGAGGTAGTGCAAAACGCAATAGGCCATTTACGGAAGTATTTGCTACATATCTTTTTTGTGAGGTGAAATCATATAACACAGGTGCAGGGCCTGACCATGCAAAATTTTTAATTTCCAAATAATTTCCTTGCGCATTTGGTGCAAGTGTAAACAAGAAATTGGCCTTTCCATCAAAATCAAAAACATGTGGATATAATAAATCAATAAAAGATGCTGCTACACGGTCATTCACGTTTGTGTTAACATTGGATAAAGTAAATTTCACGGAAGGTGCATTGATGGCTGTAAGTGGTATTGCATTATTGGAAATTATTTTTGCTTCAAAAGGTGCAAGTGGTGCATTGATAAAATTGACATCATTGATATCTGCTTTGACATTGCGCCCACTACCCAAAAAAGAATTTCCAGTAAAGCAAACAGACAATGTGGCCAATGGCCCGGTTGCAGCTACATGCAAACTACCTGTCTGTTGATTGGCCGGCCCACCCGGGTGTATATCTCCGGTGGTCCATAATTCGCCTACATCATAGGTGGAAGAATATACATATTCTCCATAGTTCACCGCTTTTCCGCGATTGATCTGGTCTTTAAAATCAATCCTGAAATGATACATAAAATATGGATCGGGGGGCAATGAATTACCTGCCACATCATTGATGGCATTTACAAATCTCTTATTTCCTCCTGCCGGATTTACAGTTAAAAAATAACTGGCCGAATCCGTTTCAAAACTATACGCATCATTCAATTGGTTGGCCGGGTTTTTATACAATGCATTATCCGGTTTTCCATCATTTTGTTTTCCCCAAATTTCTATCCAAATTTAGC
>CAYXHX010000348.1:2487-3052 GCA_964464835.1 uncultured Chitinophagaceae bacterium
AAGGCCCGGATGGAACTGATGTATACAATGTTTCTTCTTTCCCATTTCTCCATAATTGAAATTGTTCTACCGGAATATTTTGCAATCCCAGAGCAGCTAAAGTTGTTTGATTAATCCGGTAAACAGCAGAGCGGGGGATTTTAAATTTGTAATAGGTTTTGGAGTAATCTATCCATTCATTATTATAAACTTGTGCAAATGATGTTGCCGTAATGAAAAATAAAATGAATATGGATAAAAATTTTTTCATTTTTGTAGTCAAGATTTTGGATAATAGCCTTTTTGTTTTTTTGGTTTTTCCGAAGGGGGCAATTTAGGAAAATACCCGTCTTTTTCACTTTCTGATTTTTTGGGCAATATATCCAGCCTCAAAGAAAAAACATGCGTGTACAACGGGTTGGACTGGTTCGCCAAATTGGTATATGCATAATCTATATTTACATTCCCGATTTTAAAACCCGCACCAACACTCGGTTGGAATATCCATACTTTTTTTTGATTTAAAGTATCTCCATCTGCAAGCGCTTTTTGAAAATTGGCAGCGCCTGCCCGGATAAATACAATG
>CAYXHX010000349.1:0-2629 GCA_964464835.1 uncultured Chitinophagaceae bacterium
GTTTAAAAAAATGCTGCATTAAATAAGGATGGCATCCCAATATACTATTCGAAGCATTTTATTTGCTTTTGCAAAGTATTGTTAATTGAAATAGTAAATGATGGAATAGTTTATGCTTTTTCTATTTTCAATTAATTTTACAACGGCTTGGCTATTAAAAGCAGCTATAATTTTATTTCTTATGTATAAACTGAAAACCCTACTATGTATTCTCCTGGTATTTCCAATTTTAGGTTTTGCTCAGGCTGAATCCCCACAGAACAAGTTTCAAATAACTGCACAAATTACAGGCCTCAAAAATGGTGACTCCGCTATTTTAATCAATGCAAATAATAAAGAAGTTCTCGCAAGATCAATTGTGCTGAATGATCATTTTATTTTGTCCGGTAAAGTTGATGAACCTGTTCTTACAGAATTGCATTTTGGCAATGCGCCCGCACAAAATATTTATTTGGATAATAGTCAAATTGAAATGAAGGGCGATGCTGTAAACCCAGCACAGATGAAGATTACAGGTTCTTCATCCCAGGATGATTTTATGGATTTTCAAAAAATATTTAACCCGCTTGTTGGTACACTCAATGCCACGGTAACAACACTTAACCAATTGATACAAGGCGCTACTTCCAATGCATTGGCAGAAGCAAACCAACATTATTTGACTGCAAAAGAAAATGTGGAAAATGCCATTGACAAATTTATTAGAGATAAACCCGGTTCTTTTGTAACACCATGGGTAATATTTGTCACAATCAAAGTAGATGATAATCCCATAACTATGCGCAATCGCTTTGACAAGTTATTGCCTGCAATTAAAAATTCTTTTATCGGTAAAAACCTGGATGAATATATTCAATATTCTGAGGTAGGCTATATTGGAACACATGCCCCCGATTTTACACAAAATGATGTAAACGGGCAGCCTGTTTCACTTTCGTCATTTCGGGGAAAGTACGTACTGCTTGATTTCTGGGCAAGTTGGTGCGGCCCCTGCCGCCGTGAAAACCCGAATGTGGTGAATGCTTTCAATACTTTTAAAAATAAAAATTTCACCATACTCAGTGTATCTCTCGATCAGAACAAACAAAGTTGGGCCAACGCTATTGAGAAAGACAAACTGACCTGGACACATGTAAGCGACCTCAATTATTGGGATAATGCTGTTGCACGGTTATACCATGTTACCAGCATACCACAAAATTACTTATTGGATCCGAATGGTATTATCATAGCCAAAAACCTTACCGGCGAACAGTTGAGCTATGAATTGGAAAAAGTATTGAAATGATTTTTTTCCTGATTTACCATTCATACATCTTTTTTTTCTTTATTAAAACTTGCTGCCCTATATTTATTAATTGTTTCAGGGATTACAAATTTTAAACAATATAAATCAAAACAAATGCTACGTAAATTTGCATTCATTGCATCAATAAGCTTATTAGCAACACTTTCATCCTCTGCTCAAGTGGATGCCGGATTATTTCGATACCCGGATGTATCAGCAACAAAAATTGTGTTTGTATATGCCAATGATATTTGGGTAATGCCCAAAGAAGGCGGGCAGGCAGTAAAATTAAGTTCACCCCCGGGAGTAGAAATTATGCCGAAGTTTTCACCCGATGGAAACACCGTTGCATTTACCGGTAGATATGATGGGAATTATGATGTATATACATTGCCCATTAATGGCGGCATCCCGGAAAGGCTTACTGCGCATGGATATGCGGATAGGATAGTGGATTGGACAAATGATGGCAAACAAATTTTCTTTGCTTCGGGAAGGGAGAGTGGCAAAGCAAGGTTTAACCAGTTTTATACAGTTCCTGTAAAAGGTGGTATAGAAAATAAATTGCCTTTTGCATATGCGGAATATGGGAGCTATTCGCCCGATGGGAAACAAATGGCTGTAGTGATTATGTCTGTTGCTGGCCGCAATTGGAAACGGTACCGTGGTGGCACAAATGGCGATATCCGCATTTATAATTTTACCAATAACACGCAGGAAAATATCAGTTTATTAAGCGATGCAGATGACGAGTATCCAATGTGGCATGATCATTTTATTTATTTCCTCAGTGATCGTGGGCCGGAGATGCGCATGAATATTTGGCGCTATGATATCAATACCAAAGCCTTTGAACAAATGACAAAATTTACGGATTATGATATTTCCAATCCATCGCAGGGACCGGATGATATTGTCTTCAATTGTGGCGGTAAGCTTTACCTGATGCCATTTTCAACAAATGCAGCCAAAGCAATTAATGTTTCTGTAGTAATGGACGAAACGCTGCAAAAACCAAAGTTGGTAAATGCAAGTGATTTTATTCAACATGCTTCCATTAGCCCCGATGGTAACAGGGTATTGATAGAAGCTCGTGGCGATATTTTTTCTTTACCTGCTGAAAATGGTTTTGTAAAAGACTTAACAATGACAACCGGTTCTGCTGAACGTTTCCCTTCCTGGTCACCGGATGGGAGGAAAGTTGCCTATTGGAGTGATCAAAGCGGTGAATATGAATTATGGGTAATGGACCCCACTAAAGAAAATAGCGCAAAAAAAATTACAAATTATGGTGCAGGATACAGGTATGGAATTGTTTGGTCTCCGGATAATAAAAAGCTT
>CAYXHX010000349.1:2639-3051 GCA_964464835.1 uncultured Chitinophagaceae bacterium
AGACAAGGCCGGTAAAATAAACGTATATGATTTTGTTACAAATACTACAGTAAATGTTGATCAGGGGTTATATTTTTCACATGGAAATATGGAAGGCTTCACGTTTAGCTGGTCGCCGGATAGCAGGTGGCTTACGTATTACCGTGATCTTGAAAACCTCCACAATGCAGCATTTATTTTTGACACAAAAAATAATAAAACAACCCAGGTAACGAGCGGTTTTTATAGTTGTACCAATCCTGTATTTAGTGCAGATGGTAAATATTTGTTTGTCATTACTTCACAAGCTTTTCAACCTTTTTACAGTGATGCTGATAATACGTTTATTTATGCCAATAGCAGTACAATTGCTGCAATCCCATTGCAAAAAACCGGCGCCTCTTTATTATTGCCAAAAAATGATACTGTATCT
>CAYXHX010000350.1:0-3035 GCA_964464835.1 uncultured Chitinophagaceae bacterium
GCTACCACTTTCAATTTCGCCATCAATAAACTCACCTGCTGTGGTAGCTCCAAATATCTGAATGCCTTTATCATCCAATAATTTGGAAATAGCTTCTCTTTCTTGTTTTACAGAAAGGAATACAATGGCCAAAGTTGGGCGGAAACCATCAGCCATGCTTTGTTGCAAAGCTGATTGGATTTCTTGTGGTGATTTTCCTTTGATTGATTTTGCTTGCATGTTACTTCTTAACTTTTAATTGCTTTTCTTTTATCCTTCCGGTTCAAACAATTTATCCATAGTTATCTCGTTATCTATTTCTCCTAAATAGTATTGATTTTTGATAGCCGGAAAAGTGGTAAGCAAGGTGGTAAAAATTGTTTTTTTAGTTTTTGAAGCCTGGCTAAAAACAGATTTTTTCATTCTCAATTGTGCAGCATAGCTTTTGGTAATCGCAAAATTTTCTTTAGTAAATTTTGCTTCGCATAAATTAATAGCCTGGTCGGCTCTGTCAATAAGCATATCTATTTGTGCGCCGGGCATGGCATCATTGCCTTTAAACAGCCATGAACTTGTAGTGCTGTAAATACCGCTAATGCCCAATGCTTTTTTTATTTGGTTGATATGTATCATGCAAATATTTTCATAGGCATATCCGCTCCATGTTGTAAAACTGCTTTTGTTTGATAATAATTGCCAGGTGCCTTTTCCTCCATTTTTATTTGATTTTATAAATTTTAAATAAAAAAGAGAATATAAATCTGTGAGTTTATAAATGGCTTCTTTCTTTTTATTAATCAATGGATCATAAAAGGAAATAAAATCGCAGTCAACCAGTTCTTCCAAAGCCCTTGAGAGAGATGCTTCACTTATTTTAGTTTTACTTGCAATATCATTTCTCGTCATGCCATGCGGTTTAGTTGCCAGTGTTTCTGCAATGCGAATATGATTAGCAGCATTTTTAAAAAGAGAATGATACAGTTGTGCATATTCAGTTTGCAGTAAACCTTTTGGCGAAAAACAAATTTCATCAATCAACTGTGTAGCGCTTTTTCCTTTTATAATTTCATTTAGATAAAAAGGGATTCCACCCATTACCATGTAAAGTTCTATAACCTGGTAGGGCGTTAATTTAGCTCCGAGTGATTTTAAGAAGGCATCTGCCTCATGCAGGTTAAAAGGTAGTAATTTGATCCGTTGCGTAACCCTGTTGTGCAAACCGCCACGGGCATTAATCAGGTTCTTTTTCATCCATGATGTAGCAGAGCCACAAGCGATTAATAATATGTTGTCCATCTTTGAAATATGCTGGTTCCAGAAAAATTCAAGGGAAGAAATGAAGCCTGATTTAGGCGTATCTGCCCAGGGCATTTCATCTATAAACACGACATGCTTTTGTTTTCTTTTTGGCAGTTTGGATAAATAAATAAATAACCAACTGAAAGCCTCCTGCCAGGATTGAGGTGGTTGTTTTTGTTTTTTCTGTTTGGAGCGTTTTACGAATTCATCATAAAAGTTTATTAGCTGCTCCTCTGTTTTACCGGATTTGGTTCCTGTAAAATCAAAAACAATATTCTCTTTTAAATGCTGCCTGATAAGAAAAGTTTTACCCACCCTGCGCCTTCCATACACAGCTAAAAAGTCTGATTGGCCTGGTATAAGCATCCTGTTTAATTTTTCTATTTCGTATTCACGACCGACGAGGTTATTCATGCTGTGATCAATTTTTATCTTTGGAGAAATCTATGGTAAATATAGACATTTCTCCAATTATAAAATAATCTTTCAGAATTATCTTTGGAGAAATCTATTCAAAATATACTATATTTCTCCAACTATAAGTTTCATTAAAAAATGATCCGGCATGTATCAATTCGCCTTTTGAGTTCAAAATTGTAACCCTATCAGTAAAAACAAAGCCCCTAAAACAAGTAACGCAATAATCATTGGTGTAATAAATTTCAACCATGCCTTGTAACTAATTTTCACCATCAGCAACGCAGGGAAAACAGATCCGGTTGGCGAAATCAGGAACATGGTACCGATACCATATAAGTACGCATTCACAATTTCACGGCCGGGTATATTTACAATAATGGCCAACGCACCAATGATAGGCATGGTAAGTACCGCCATGCCCGATGATGAACTTACAGGGATTGCAAAAAAGAAATAGAAAACCATGACCATTACAATAAAAACAACTGCCGGGAAGTGCTGCACCACATTGGAAGCATAAAACAAAATGGAATCGGCTACAAGGCCATCGTTCAATACAATGGTTACACCTCTCGCCAGGCCAATGATTAATGCCACGGATAGTAAACTTTCGGCGCCTCTTAAGAAAGTTGCCACAAAGTCTTTTTCACTCAATCGCTCCAATACACCTACAAGAATGGTAGATCCAAAAAAGAGAGAAGCCATTTCTGTTGTCCACCAATTAAAAAAAACAATACCCACAATCATAGTAGAAAAAGTGAGTACAAATATGAGTAGCAGCAATCTTGTTTTAATGTTCAATCTCATACTTTCTCCTTCTGTGCGTACATCAATTTCGAAAGGAGATTCAGTAATTCCATCTATTTTATATACAAGAGAAGTGGTGCGGTCTTTTTTTACTTTAGCAGCATACCTGAGAACATACCATGCAAACATAGAAGTAGCAACAAGATAAAATAAAAGCCTTCCATATAAACCGTCAATCCAATTAATGCCCGCTGCATTGGAAGCGATGATGGTAGAAAATGGATTGGTAAAACTGGCAGTATAACCAACAGCGGCCCCACCAAAAACAATTGCCAAAGGCACCATGGCATCATAATCTTCGGCCATAAAAAGCGGCACCAATACCGGGTAAAATACTATAGACTCTACATCCATACCATAAGAACCACCGAAGAAAGAAAATACGAAAATCAAAATTACAATCAGCTTTCTTTCTTTTCCTTTCATCTGCTGCGCTAAATATTTTACGCCCTTAAACATGGCGCCCGTTTTATTAAACACCGCCATAAAACCACCAATAAACAAAACGAACAAGGCCACATCAATACTGT
>CAYXHX010000351.1:0-3024 GCA_964464835.1 uncultured Chitinophagaceae bacterium
AAGAAAAAATTAAAAATATTATTGCAATTGCTTCTGAAATAAAACAAGCAATGCTTGCGGATGAACATTTACATGGTAAAATAGAGGATGCAGTGCAACAAATTTCCAATGCATTTTCAAAAGGCAATAAAGTACTTTTTTGCGGAAATGGCGGAAGCGCTTCGGATGCGCAACATTTGGCTGCAGAATTTTCCGGCAGGTTTTACAAAGACCGGAAAGCCTTGCCTGCAGAGGCTTTGCACTGCAACACCTCGTATCTTACTGCTGTGGCAAATGATTATGGCTTTGAACATGTGTATGCAAGATTGGTGGAAGGTATTGGAAATGAAGGAGACGTTTTAATTGCTTTCAGCACTTCAGGTAATTCAGAAAATATTGTGGAAGCTTTGAAAGTTGCGCGAAAAAAAAATATGATCACCATTGGGTTTACAGGTTTGCATGGTGGCGCAATAAATGATTTTTGTAACCTCGTATTTTTAGCGCCATCTACAATCACTCCCCGCATCCAGGAATGCCATATATTGTTAGGCCATATTATTTGTGAGCTCGTAGAAGAAAAATTATTTTCATAATGAACGATAATTTTTAAGCTGATGGAAGCCCTTATTTTAGCAGGCGGGTTGGGAACAAGATTGAGAAGCGCCGTACCTTCTTTGCCTAAATGTATGGCGCCTGTAAATGGGAAACCATTTATTGATTATATCATTGAATATTTTAGTTCACAAAATATTCAGCGTTATATTTTTTCTGTCGGCTATCTTCATGAATCAGTTACAACGCATATAAATAATACATTCCCTTCAATAGATGCAGTTTTTGTAATTGAAGATAAACCCTTGGGGACAGGCGGCGCCATTCATTTGGCTGGCAGAGAAGCGCGTGAAGAAAATGTGTTGATTTTGAATGGAGACACCCTATTCAAAGTGAACGTGGACGGGCTATACAGCTTGCATGAAAAGAAACAAGCCGAATGTACTTTGGCTTTAAAACCAATGAACGATTTTGACCGGTATGGTGTAGTTGATTTAAATGATGAGAAAAAAGTAATACAATTTAATGAAAAGAAAAAATACAAAGAAGGTTTGATAAATGGAGGTGTATATGTATTGAATCTTTCATCCTTTTTAAAAAATGATTGGCCCGAAGTTTTTTCTTTTGAAAAAGAGTATTTGGAAAAATCACCCAAAGAAAAATTATTGTATGGTTCTGTACAGGATGGCTATTTTATTGATATTGGCATCCCCGAAGATTATAAAAAAGCACAAAAAGAATTGAACTAAATATAAAAGCATGTTTCATTTACAGGATATTAATAAAACCTGGACACTTTTTTTAGACCGTGATGGCGTAATTAACGAGGAAAAAAAAGATGATTATATATACCATAAAGATGAATTCATTTTTTTGCCCGGTGTACTCGATGCCATGCCGGTTTTTGAAAAACATTTTAATAAAATTATTATAGTAACCAATCAACGGGGTATTGGCAGGAAAAGAATGACCGAAAAATCTTTGCATGCTATTCATGAATTCATGCTATCTGAAATCAAAAAATTCGGCGGCCATATAGATAAAGTTTATTTTGCACCAGATCTTGATGATTTTGCAATCAACCGGAAACCCAATCCCGGCATGGCTTTGCAGGCTCAACAAGATTTTCCTGAAATAGATTTTTCGAAAAGTATAATCGCCGGAAATAAATTGAGCGATATGCGTTTTGGGCGAAATGCAGGAATGCATACCGTATTCATTGCAACCACGCATCCCGAAACGCCTTACCCTCATGCGGACATTGACTTTCGTTATGATAGTTTGTATGATTTTGCCAATGCAATTTTAGAAAGGTAAAACTTTGTGTGAGAATGCTTAAATGAAAGCCAAAATTTGAATCCATTAATAATAATCAATCCTTGTTAACGTACACATTACAGGCTAAATATTAGTTTTGCTTATGCAAAAAATTATTCTTGCTTTTTTAGTATTTGCAACAAGCAATTTGCTGTCGCAAAAAATTACTGCCACGGATTTCCATCAATTAAAATTACTTGAAAGTGAAATGGCCACACCGGCAAAGAATATGGTATTTGCACAAGAAGCAAGCGCCCGTTTTGAAGCGGATAGCCTATTTACAAGAAAATTTGTTCAAGCTTTACAAATCAACAATTCATTTTATTATCCTTTTGATTCCATCATTACAGTTTCAAAATTAATGTCGCCAGATAGTACATTCCGCATTTTCACCTGGGAATTAAAAAAAGATGAAAGCTATTTCAGGCAGAAAGGCGCTATTCAAATGCGTACAAAAGATGGTTCATTAAAATTATTTCCGTTGCTTGATATGAGTGATTATGCAGAAAACCCGGTGGATTCTGTTCGAAGTAATTTAAACTGGATCGGCGCTATTTATTATAACATCATCATGAATGAATATAAAGGCAAAAAATATTACACCTTGTTTGGTTTTGATGATAATAATTTTATGTCCACGAGAAAGTGGCTTGAAGTTTTAACGTTCGATGATGATGGTAAACCAGTTTTTGGCGGAAAGTTTTTTGATTATAAAGATGATGTTTTAAAATATCCACAACCTGCATATCGCTTCTTAATGGAATTTAAAAAAGATGCGGGAACGCGTTTGAATTATGATCCGCAAACCAAACTAATTCTCTTCGATCATTTGATTAGTGAAAGTAATGAACCGCAGAAAAAATTTACCCTTGTTCCCGATGGAGATTTTGAAGCGTTCAAATGGGCCAATGGCAAATGGGTGCATATTGATACTGCTTTTAATGATAAAATTCAACAAGGCGATGAGCCGCGCCCCAAGCCACTCTTCGATGAATCAGGAAATTTTAATGAAGACTTGTTGATGGAGCAATCTGAAAAAAACAGGGAGAAAAAACCTGAGCCAAAAAAGAAAACCCCACCAAATACATTGGATGAGATCAAAGAAATATATTAAAATTAAACAATACTGTCCTAAACGTTTTTAAATTGAAATAAAGTTATTGATTCTATTTGATT
>CAYXHX010000352.1:0-2959 GCA_964464835.1 uncultured Chitinophagaceae bacterium
ATGGAGATACATACCCAACTTATAATGGAGCGATTGGTATGACCTATGAGCAAGGCGGAATTGATGCAGGGCTTGGCGTAAAAACTTCTACCGGTGATACACTCACACTTGTACAAAGAGTTGCACATCATTATACTGCAAGCCTTTCCACAATTGAAACATCTTCGAAATATGCAGACAGGTTAGTAAACGAATTTAAAAAGTTTTTTGACGATGATATCAATGGAGCGGGATTTTTATATAAAACCTATGTCCTCACAAGTGATGATGCAAATACTATTCAATCCATTGCAGAATTGCTTTCAAACAATGGCATTGAATATGGTATAACTACACAAACTAATTTCCGTGGTTATAATTATTTTACCGGGAAAGAAGAAAATTATACAGGCAAGAAATACCAGTTAGCCGTTTCTTCCTATCAGCCGAAAAGCAGGTATGCAAAAGTTCTGTTTGAACCAAGAAGTATATTAAGCGATTCAGCAACGTATGATATTACTGCATGGTCCATTCCATATACTTATGGTGTAGATGCGTATGCAGTTAAAGAAAAATTAGATTTAAACCCATATACTGGCCAGGCGGTTATACAAAATATTCAAAGCCATTATGGCTTACTCATTCCTTATAAATCTTTTGATGCAGCAAAATTGCTTAGTTACCTGCTCATGCATAAAGTGCAGGTGCGTTATGCAGAAAAGCCATTTACCTACAATAATAAAATGTATGATCCCGGGACTTTGATTGTATTAAAAGGCAATAATATCTCTAATTGGAATGATATAACCAACACGGCATGTAAACTTTTTTCTATCCAGGCAGATGAAGTAAGCAGTGGTTTTATGCAGAAAGGTTTTGATTTTGGCTCTGATAAAACGCCTTTCATACATGCGCCGAAAGTAGCAATGTTTACAGGCGATGATATTTATTCCGAGTCTGCCGGTGAAGTTTGGGATTTCTTTGATGAATCGCTGCAATATCCTATTTCACTCATTAATATAAGCGATTGGGATTATTTAAAATTGACAGAATATGATGTATTAATTTTGCCAGGCGGCGATTATCCATTTTCCGATAATAAAGAAGCGATGGATAAAATCAAAAGTTTTATCAGGCAGGGTGGCAAAGTAATTAGCATAGAAAATGCTGTACAACAACTTGCTCAAGGCAACTTTGGCTTTAGCCTTAAAGAAGCTAAGGAAGATACCGGAACTGACTCCGCTGCGGATTATTCACTTTTGAAAAAATATGGCCAGCGTGACAGGGATTATTTAAAAAATAGTATCCCGGGCGCTATTTATAAATTAACTTTAGACAATACGCACCCATTGGCTTTCGGCTATCCTGATTTTTATTACACACTCAAATTAAATACGGGTTTATATAATTATATGAAGAATGGCTGGAATGTAGGGGCATTGAAAAAATCAAATTATACAAGTGGCTTTGTTGGTAGTATTTTAAAACCTGAATTACAGGATGGCACCTTAATAGGCGCCACAAATTATGGCCAGGGAAATATTATTTTTTTTGCAGATGATCCTTTATTCAGGTTGTTTTGGCAAAATGGTAAATTGATGTTCTCCAATGCCGTTTTTCTCGTTGGAGAATAACTTAATTTATTGATATCAATTTTTATATACCCTGGGAAAGCCTTTTCTTTTTCGGGGTATTTTCTTTTTTGCCCCAACCCCATTTTATAAAATCTGGAAAGGCAGATGCCCAGGTTGGTACATCATGTTTGCCATTGGGCAATTCGAGATATTTGATGGCATCTCTTGGATAACCAATTTTCTTTAATTCTTTAATCAGGTCACGCGTATCATCAATCACGTCAATGATACCATTTTTATTACGGTCTGCACTTTCATCACCTGCCCCACATTCAAAGAAAAAATGAAGCCAGGGAAAATAGGTTCCTCCTTTCACTTGTTCATGCATAATCCGGTGTTTGTCATCTTCATAATCATCTTTATAAGATGCGCTACGCCACCAAAGTGAGCCACTAAAAACCCCGCATTTTGTAAATTCTTCCGGGTGGTTCCATACAATATCCAAAGCACTTAAGCCTCCGAGAGAAAAACCGGCAAAAGATTTTTCACGAATATTCGGCAAAAAATACCTGGTACGTATATAAGGCAATAATTCTTTAAAAATAAAATTAGTATAGTCACCTGCTTTTGCGCCCCTGCCCAAATAATCGGGCGTTGCAGCAACACCATATTCCATTTTCCTATCAGGCCCGCAATGAATACCAATGCAAACCAGGGAACTGATTTCATTATTAAGAATCAATTTATCCAGGATATCGCTAAATGGCATCCTGCGAAGGTCCTGCCCGTCATTCACCAATAACAAACTTATTTCGGAAGGATTACCAATATCTTTAGGAAGGTATGCATCTACAATCACATCCCTGTCAAGAAAAGTAGAATGGACAATGTTTTCTTCAACCAGCACATTTGTTGAAGCAAATTTCTCAGATGGCATATGCCTCAAAAATAAGGAAGCATTTTTTTCTCCCGAAAAATATTTTTTTTACCAGGTTGAATGAATTTTCAAAATGATTACCTATTTTGTAAGCGTAAACTAAAATCAGGGTTTTATTTATTCTCAAAAAGAAATTTAAAAAGTTTTAATACATCAAAATAACATTTTTTAAAATTTTTAGCAGGTAACTTTACCCTGGTTTTTAATTCAATCAAAATAATTATTTATGAAAAAAATCGGAATTTTATTCGGACAAGAACGCTCTTTCCCGGAAGCATTAATTGAAAGGATTAATAGTAAAAAAGTAGATGGCATCATGGCCGAAGCGGTGCGTATTGACAAAGTTATGCAAGGTACTCCTACAGATTATGCAGTCATTTTTGACCGCATCAGCCAGGATATCCCTTTCTATCGTGCATACCTGAAAAATGCTGCAATTTGCGGAACCGCGGTAATCAACAACCCATTT
>CAYXHX010000353.1:0-2958 GCA_964464835.1 uncultured Chitinophagaceae bacterium
GCTACAATGGAGACAACGTCCTCGCTTCCAACTTCAAAGAAGTAAAAGCCATCCAAGAAAATGAAGCCATCACCATCTCCTGGCAAACGCTGAATGAAAACAATACAAAATCTTATACGGTTGAAAGAAGCGGCAATGCCAAAGACTTTGTGGGTATTAATACCATTCCCGCGAAACACGCCGCTACCAACATTTACAGCTATACCGATAAAAATCCATTGTATGGAGACAACTATTACCGCATCAAAGAAAATGCAGCGAATGGAACTTTTACATATAGCCAAACTTTAAAAGTAGTGTATGATAACAGCAACACCATTTCCCTTTATCCCAACCCTGCAAAAAATACGGTTACCATAAAAGGCTTAAACAAAAATGCAACGGCAGTCATAAAAATTACGGATATGCATGGAAGGGAAATCAGCAAACAAAATTTCTCTAATGCAAGCAGCACAACGATTTCCATAAGAGCATTAGCGCAGGGAAGTTATTTTGTACTCGTTGAACAAAATGGAAAAGTGACGAAGCTGAGGATGGTGAAAGAATAATTTTTTAATTGTTTCCGCCGCGGCGGAGTGAATGGTGAATGAAACCGGGATAGAGATTATTTCCGGTTTCAATTTTTTAATTACAAAAAACCAACGCCGCTTTTGTTAATTTATTTCTCCAGGGAATGGAATCCTGTATTTTTGAATTTTATTAAACAGGAAATCGAATAGCTGTATTTGCATGAAAATAATTGACCGGTATATACTCAAAAAATATTTTACTACTTTTTTCTTTGCAATATTTTTGTTTACCGTAATTGCCATAGCAGTTGATGTGAGTGAAAAAACGGATGATTTTGTAAAATCCGGGTTAAGCGCAAGCCAGGTTATCCAACAATATTATATTGCATTTGTGCCTTATATTATTGCACTATTATTTCCATTGTTCGTTTTTATTTCCGTAATATTTTTCACTTCAAAATTGGCTGGGAACAGTGAAGTGATAGCCATTATTGCCGGCGGTTCGAGCTACAACCGTTTTCTCCGGCCTTTTTTATGGGGTGGCATTACACTCGGTTTGATTTTACTGTTGATGGTAAATTTTATTATTCCCAGGGCAAATGATGTACGCACCAGGTTTGAAGCTGTATATGTGAACCCTAATTCGAGTTATGACCCGCTGTTGCCTGTGAATCACAGTATATATTTCCGGATAGATTCTTTTACCTATGCAGGTATCCGCAATTATGATACAGCCACAAAAATCGGCACTGTATTTTTTATGAACAGGATTAAAGGCCAACAGCTTGTATATAATCTTCGCGCTGATAATATCCGTTGGGATACGGCTACCAATAAATGGGTTTTACAAAATGCTTTTGAAAGAACAATCAACGGATTAAAAGAAAGCATCACTACCACGCGGAAAAAAACCATGAATTTTAATTTCCAACCATTTGATCTCAGCCGCGATGATTATGCAAAAGATAAATTGGCCACACCCCAACTTGCAGCCTTTATACAATTGGAAGAACTGCGAGGATCAGAAAATGTAAATGCATTGAAAATTGAACGCTACCGCAGGTTAGCAACCCCACTCGCAGTGGTCATTCTCACGCTCATAGGAGCCATCATTGCGAGTAAAAGAGCGAGGGGGGGCAGTGGTGTACATCTTGCAATTGGGTTTGTTCTTGCCGCTATTTTCATATTAATGGACCGGTTTTCAACTATCTTTTCTACGAAAGGAAACCTGCCTCCTGAAATTGCTGCATGGATACCGGACTTTGTTTTTATCATAGTGGCATATATTTTATATAAAAAGGCAGCGAAATAAAAAAAGCCGCCACATGTACAGGTGATGAACGGACTGCGACGCAACGAAGATGCCATGAAATACAAAAGCCGGAGTAAAAAAAATAATTTTCTTTAAAGATGACTTTTTTTTGCAATCATCTTTTTTTACCTTTACGGCCATTACACACCGGGTTTATTATGGAAGGATATTTCCCCGGCCCTTCCACATAAACTCACAAAACACTTTATATATATGGGCATTTTGAAAGACCGTTTTGAAGCTAAAGCAGCAACAGAAATCAAAGAAATAAAAAAAATCCTTGCCGAACATGGCGATAAAAAAATCGGGGAAGTAAAACTTTCGCAAATTTACCAGGGAATGCGTGGCATTACAGGACTTGTGTCTGAAACGAGCTTACTGGATCCGCAAAAGGGTATTCGTTTTCGTGGCTATACTATTCCTGAACTCAGGGAAAAATTGCCCAAATCCGCAAAGGGATCGGAGCCTTTACCGGAAGGTTTATTTTATTTAATGCTTGTAGGTGAATTGCCCAAACCGGAAGATACTGCTTACATTACTTCAATCCTTCAAAGGCGCAGCCATGTACCAAGCCATGTATTTGAAACCATTGATGCATTGCCTTTGACTACCCATCCCATGACCATGTTTGTAACCGGTGTAATGGCATTGCAAACAGAAAGTTATTTTACAAAAGCGTATGCTGCCGGCATGAATAAAAAAGATTATTGGGATACCACTTTCGATGATGTGATTATTTTGATAGCAAGGCTCCCAAGGATTGCTGCATATATATACAGGCGGAAATATAAAAATAATGAACACATTCAACCAAATGGTTTGCTTGACTGGGCGGGTAACCTGGCGCACATGATGGGCTATAATGATCATGGTTTCCGCGAATTGATGCGGTTGTATATGACCATACATGCAGATCATGAAGGAGGTAATGTATCTGCACATACCACACACCTCGTTGGTTCAGCATTGAGTGATCCTTATCTGAGTTATGCAGCAGGCATGAATGGCTTGGCCGGGCCATTACATGGTTTAGCCAACCAGGAAGTGATCAAGTGGGTGTTTGAAATGCAAAAAGAATTAGGAACGGATGAGCCTACCAAAGAACAAATTGGGGATTATGTGCGTAAAACATTGGAA
>CAYXHX010000354.1:0-2954 GCA_964464835.1 uncultured Chitinophagaceae bacterium
GTCTGCACGCACACCATTGATCCAAATATCATGCAATGCGAGAATGGGTTCAAGTGGAACTACTTTATTTAAATGGCAACAAAGGTCCGGGTCACTTGCATATAATAATTTTCCATGTGCATCCCGTTGATGGATTTTTGCTGTAGAAGAAAATACATTGACAAGTTTTAAACCGAGTAATTGTGTAACCTGGTCCCTGTAAGAAAGTGTTTCCGGGAAATGATACCCGGTATGAATAAAATAAACAGGTATTGTTTTATCTATTTTACTCAGCAAATGCAGCAAAACAATACTATGGGTTTGAAAAGAAGAAGTGGTAAACATTTTCATTCCTTTTTCCCGGTAGGCATATATTTTTTCTGCAATCGCTGACTCAGTCATGATATTAATTTATCATTAGCTCTTTATAGAAATCTTTATGGATTTTCCACGGTTTTTTCCTGCGCCAATACCGCATCATCCGGTGTTGATTTAATATCGCGGTCAATGGCATACAAAGCATCTTCTGAAGCTTTACTGCCACCTGCAATTTTTAATTTATCGAGCATATTCATCACCATTGTTTCTTCTTCCGTTTGTTCTTTTACAAACCATTGCATAAAATTCCATGTGGCCCAATCACTTTCATCAAAACTCATTTTTACAATTGCATAAATCGCTGTTGTGTTGTCCACTTCATGCTGGAAAACTTTTTCAAAACATTCCTGCACATTTTTTGGATCTGCAGGTGGTGCTGGTATGCTTGTAACGGATACCTTAGCGCCCCTTTCCAAAATGTATTCAAGAATTTTCATCATATGGTTTCGCTCTTCATTGGCATGGCGGAATAAAAAATTGGCGATACCGGTATATCCTCCTGATGCAGCCCATGAAGCATACGATAAATAAATTTGTGCGGCATGCGCTTCTTTGGTCATTTGATCATTCAACGCTTTACAAATGGTTTTACTAAGCCTGTTCGTATTCATAATAATTGTTAGTTTTTAAGGTGTAAAAATAGGTTCCTTCAAAATTACTTGATCAAGTGTACATTATTTTATTTTATTAGAAATTATATCATTTATTTAATTGTATAGCGAAAACCGCCATACCATAAACGGCCACTCAATGGCCCATAAATCAAGCTCGCATCAAAATATTTACTAAAGGGCTCTTCGGCTGCAATGATCACTGTATGTTGGAAATAGTTGGTTATATTTTCTGCACCAATGTAAAAGTCAAAACTTTTATTTTTCCCGAAAGTTTTACTCAATTGTGCATTCATAGTAATATACCCCGGCGATGTAGCAGGAAATTGATATTCCACTGGGTTCATTGCTGTTGAAGGTATCCTTTTTTCCCCGGTGAAATTAATTGTATAATCAATTTTCCAATCTTTCATTGCATAACCAAAGTTTGCAAAGCCGCGCTGGCGGGCACTTAGAGGTTTCTGCAATAATTGATTTCCATAAGTTGAACGCACATCAAAATTCCTGTAAGCCATTCGTACATCTAAATTTTTTACAGGTATGAAATTGAGCTCTGCCTGAAAACTATTTGAATAAGATTTACCAGACAGGTTATAGAAATTTACCTCTCGCGGGTTTTCCATGTCCACTACAACCTGGTTCATAAAATCATTCCGATAATAATCAAGGCTCAACATCGCATCACGGTCAAATAACCGAAATTTTTGATCTATGCTTATACCTTTATTCCAGGCAACTTCAGGATCTAATCCGTATGCGCCATGCATGCCCGATGATAAAATATGAAAGGTTCTTGAACTCGCCATCAACCCGGCATTCTCTGCAAGAATATTTGCTGTATGTTGTCCTCTTCCTGCACTCACACGAATGATGGTGCCAATAACCGGCTCATAGCGCAGGTTCAACCGAGGTGTGGCAAACCAGCCATATAAATTATTATGATCCGCCCGGATACCAGCAACAAGGCTAAATTTTTCATTCATCTTATATGAATATTCCAAAAATGCACCGGGTACAATTTCATTCCGATGATAAAAATTGGCAGCATACATTTCATCATAGGAATCTGAAGAAAAACTAATTCCCGTGCGGAAAGTGTGATCTGTATTTCCAATAATGCTTTGATAAATCAAATTTGAATAAATACTTTTTTGCGTTCCATCATAAGGCGTAATTCCAAAAAAAGAATGTTGTTTAAATGATGACGCTGAAACTTGCAAGCCGATACTTTTATACTTTTTCTCAGGGAAAATATAACCAATCTTTGCATATCCCTCCTCCCTTTCTATATTCATACCAAAGCCATATACATTGGTTGTAAATTTATCCTTTGAAGCAAATGTATTTTCACCTCCTGTTTTATTATCATTTAATACTTTAAAACCAAATTGAATTTTCCACCCTTTATTATCATCATAATGCCATCGATTCATTATACTAAATAAATTGCCCGTTGGTAAATCACGGAAACCATCCTTATTGATATCCATTTTATTGGCCAGGAAATCATCATGTAGTAATATGCCTGTTGACCATTTGGTTCCAATTTTTTTAAAAAAATTCAAATTCAAATCAGTTTTGCCCATATCATTGACATATCCATTCAAATAAAATTGATCTGCAGTTTCAGGCTTTTTCAATTCCACATTTATTTGGCCTGCAATACTTTCAAAACCATTGACAACAGAGCCCGCGCCTTTGCTCAATTGAATGCCTTCTATCCAGGGGCCGGCAATGCTGTTTAACCCGGAAGGTGTGGCGAGGCCATGCAGCCCGGGCAAATTTTCAACGGTAAGTAAAGTATAAATGCCGGAAAGCCCCAGTAATTGAATTTGTTTCGTGCCTGTAACTGCATCGCTGTAAGAAACATCTACAGATGGGCTTGTTTCAAAACTTTCACTAAGATTGCAACACGCCGCTTTCAGCAAGTCGTTTGAATTAATTGTTTGAATACTCTCATCTTCCCTAAAAGTATCTCTCATTTTT
>CAYXHX010000355.1:0-1513 GCA_964464835.1 uncultured Chitinophagaceae bacterium
ATTTGGTTCTGGTGAAACTGCACAGTTGGATTACCCAGATGGAAACTTCCCTAATCCAATTTACAATTATTATAATGTAACTTTAAGGAAGGACTATGCAGTATCAAAATTTTTCCTGGATGGTTTATTGAATAATGAAGATCCACGTGCAGGTGCATGGGCTTCTTCAGAAATTGGGTTTCCTTATGGACTTACCAGGGATAATGCGGTTGCATTCAATAATGCAAACCCAACTTGGGCAAGATTATTCCAAGGTGACCAAACTTCAGTAAATGATCCATTTTATCTGTTAACTGCCGGTGAAGTTTACCTTGCACGTGCAGAAGCTGCTCAAATGGGTTGGACTGGTGAAGATGCAAATAATATGTATTCTACCGGTATAAAAGAAAGTTGGACATTATATGGTGTATATGATGCTACTGCATTCAATACGTATATGGCATTACCAAATATTGATCTGGCAGGTGGCGATCAAATAAAGAAAATCGCTACACAGGAATGGATTACACACTATCCAAATGGCAGAAGAGGTTGGGCAGATTGGAGAAGGACTGGATACCCTGAACTTACTCCGGCTCCAGGAGCAATTTTCCCTTACGGTATTCCAGCGAGATTTGCTTATGGCCAAAATACCATTACACTCAATCCTGATAATGCGGCAGCAGCAGCAGCTAAATACACAGGGCCTGATGGTGAAAACTCACAATTTGCAAAATTGTGGCTGTTTAAATAATAATCGTAATAACCAATAATGAATGAAGAAGCCATAGAATTTTTGAAACTTGAATCTTCTAAAATTCTATGGCCTCATTTAAAATAAAATTTAAATTAAATAATATGAAAAAAGTACTTTCATCATTTTTATTGCTCAGTTCAGTACTACTTTTCTCTTGTACAAAAGAGAAAGATTGGCTGGAAAGGGCAGCAGATGGTGCAGCTCCTGCGCTCAGCTTTGGTAACAGCGTTGCTGACCCATTGGCATTGGATATCATTCCCGGAGGTTCCCCAACTTTCGATCAGAATATTAATGTATTTTACAGTGGCACCGGCAACGGCGAAATTGCCGTAGATGTAGCTGTTGACCCATCAGTAGTTGATGCTTATAACGCTGCAAATGGTACAGCCATTGAATCAGCGCCTTCCAGCACATTTTCTTTGCCAAGTTCATTTACAATTCCTGCCGGATCACATGTTGGTTCCGGATTGTTGAGCATTAACATTGATGAGTTACTGAACAATGGTGTTCAGTTCGCAATTGGCTTGACGATTACAAATGCAGGTGCTCAATCTGGCGGTAAAAGCATGATTGTATTGATTACTGCAAGGAATGCATATGATGGATTATATACTTTAACGGGAGCAACTGCTCACCCAACAAATCCATTGTTAACCGGGCCGATTCCAACAACGCCAAATACTCCATTAATTACAGTTAGCGCTGATGCAGTAATTCTTGGTATAGCTCATCCTTGGGCAGCGGCTTCTGGCTCTGTATTGCCTGGTGGTTATGAAC
>CAYXHX010000355.1:1523-2952 GCA_964464835.1 uncultured Chitinophagaceae bacterium
AAATAAAGTTACTGTATCAAATGATGCTATTGGTGAACATGAAGACCCAACATTTGATAACCGGTATGACCCGGCTACAATGACAATTTACGCAAGATGGATGTACACATCTACAGGTGGTGACAGGGTATTTACTGATACACTTGTTTATACAGGACCGAGGTAATATTCTTCTACACATTTTTAAGGAGGCCGCAATTGCGGCCTCCTTTTTTTAGCAAAAAATAGTTTTGGATTTTATTTTGTAAATAACATTTAAAAATTCGTTTTAATTTTAAAACACATTATTCGCGCAATCAAAAAATGTACTTTTGCATTCTTAAAAAAATCATATTATGCCTGAGAATACACCTGTCCAAAACCCACAACTAAATATCGAAATCGGCGAAGATGTTGCAGAAGGAACATATGCCAACCTCGCTATCATTACACATAGCCATTCGGAATTTGTAATTGATTTTATTAATGTGATGCCCGGAACACCAAAAAGCAAAGTAAAATCAAGGATCATTTTTACACCGATGCATGCAAAACGTTTTATGCGTGCTTTGCAAGAAAATATTGATCGCTACGAAAAGGCAAATGGCCAGATTAAGGATATTGAGCAAGTGGAGATACCCATGAATTTTGGCGGGCCAACCGCGCAGGCATGATTCTTTTCAGTTTCTTGGAAACTTATATTGAACAATTACTATCAGTCTTCAGTCTCAGGAAAAATTCTTTTTAAAGATAATTTTGATGATGGTGCAATAATCAATGGAAACTTCTCCACTGTTACAAAACCGGGATCCAACCCAAAGCCTCTTTCTTCACTTAGGCTGATTTCTTTTAGCCACAAATGAAGCTTCATAATAATCTTTTCAAAGAATGGCAGTTCATTGTCATTGCTTAAATATTTTTCCATTACTATAAACTGAAAATCACCTACTACATTATTTCTTTCCAGGCTTTCATAACGGCTTGTAATATTTACTTCATTATTTTTCACCAGGTCTTCTACAACCCGGCGGAACATGGAATTAATTCTTTGCTCCACCCTGAATCCAAGCCTGAATTCAACACGGATAATATCATTGGGAATAATGTGATCTACCACATATTCACAGGTATAGGGATCATCTAATGTATCAACATGTACAAACCAGTAAATATTTGCACGTTTTGGCTTTTTATTTAAAATAGAATACAGGATTTTGTGCTCTATCTCTTTCGGATTATTTGCGCTCGTCATATACACCAAATGCGTTGCATAGTTGGGAACAGACCGATCATTACTCAATTCCTGTATCATTGGCAAATAATCTTCCAACCGCACAAATTCCACGTACCGGTTTTTAATTTTCCTGCTGCGAAACCAAATATACATTATGGCAAATAATGCGCCACCAACAACGAGTGTAACATAACCACCATGAGGGAATTTTTCCAG
>CAYXHX010000356.1:0-2942 GCA_964464835.1 uncultured Chitinophagaceae bacterium
TCATTAGATTATTCATTTTATCCATTCCTGAATAATCAATTCCATTAATACAAGTATTTTAAAAACCTAAATCTCCTAATTGGCTAATCACTTTGGTTACAGTAACAGCATCGGTTACTTTTAAAATATATTGTTTTGATTTTAAAACATCCTCTCCTTGTAAATTTGCAATAACCGATTTCTTTTTTATGCATACATAATTTCCCGCAAATCGCGTACACGTGCATCTTCCAGGTATTCATCAAAATTCATCAGCCTGTCAATAATCCCTTTTGGTGTAAGTTCAATGATCCTGTTGGCAACTGTTTGCATAAAAGTATGATCATGTGAAGTGAGTAAAACAATACCGGGAAAATTGTTACAGCCTTCATTAAAGCTTTGAATACTCTCGAGATCAAGATGATTGGTTGGTTGATCCAAAATAATTAAATTCGGATTTTGAAGCATCATCCGGCTAATCATGCAACGCACTTTTTCACCACCACTCAGTACATTTGTTTTCTTCATGATATCATCACCGCTAAAAAGCATTTTGCCTAAAAACCCGCGCAGGAAAGGCTCATCTGCATCTGCTACTGTAGGCGGTACATATTGTCGCAACCATTCAAGCAGTGTAAGGCCTTTGGTAAAAAAAGCATTATTTTCTACAGGTAAATAAGCATTCGTAATCGTTGTGCCCCATTCAAATTTACCGGCAGTAGGTTGAGCATTATTCGTTATAATTTCAAAAAATCGTGTTACAGCCAGCGGGTCACGGCTGATGATCGCTATCTTATCATCTTTGTTTACAGTAAAATTTACTTTATCAAAAAGCATTCTTCCATTAGCGCTGCTTTGAAGATTTTCTACATTTAAAATTTGATTGCCCACTTCGCGTTGTGGTTGAAAAATAATGCCCGGGTATTTCCTGTTACTTGGTTCTATTTCTTCTATGTTTAATTTCTCTAAGGCTTTCTTCCTGGAAGTTGCTTGCTTACTTTTTGAAGCATTCGCACTGAATCGTGCAATGAAATCCAATAAGGCCTGCCGTTTTTCTTCCGTCTTTTTATTTTTATCTGAAATTTGGCGCGACATCAATTGAGATGATTCATACCAGAAAGTATAGTTGCCTGTAAATATTTTTATTTTATGCCTGTCCACATCGGCCACATGTGTACAAACAGCATCCAGAAAGTGCCTGTCGTGGCTTACTACCAATACAATATTTTCATAGTCACCAAGAAAATTTTCAAACCACCCGATCGTTTCAATATCAAGGCCATTTGTAGGTTCATCCAATAATAAAATGTCCGGGTTTCCAAAAAGGGATTGCGCAAGTAATACGCGCAATTTTAAATTGGAAGGAATATCTTTCATCAGGCTTTGATGATATTTTTCTTCGACACCCAGATCATTCAACAAACTGCCTGCATTACTTTCTGCTTCATAGCCGCCCATTTCTCCAAACTCGCTTTCCAGTTCACCTGCGCGCATTCCATCTTCTTCAGAAAAATCTTCTTTGGCATATACCATTTCACGCTCATGCATCACTTTCCACATTTTTTGATGGCCCATTAAAACGGTGTTTAAAACGAGCTCTTCATCAAATGCAAATTGATTTTGATTCAGTACTGCCATTCTTTCGCCGGGTGTAATTTCTACATTGCCTTTATTGGGTTCTATTTCCCCACTCAAAATTTTCAGGAAAGTAGATTTCCCGGCGCCATTTGCGCCAATGACGCCATAGCAATTCCCTTTGGTAAAATTTAAATTTACCTCATCAAACAAAACCCTTTTGCCATAAGCAAGTGTAATATTATTTGCACGCAACATACCGATTCATTTTTTCAGGGCGCAAAGGTACAAAAAATCATGGGTTTAACAGCGGATGACGGACTAAATTTAAGAATTTGTACGAAGCTGAATAGTATAGATAAAAAGGCAACTTTTTGTATGAAAAAGTAGCTGTGATTTTATTAATTTCATATACATCTGATATACATAAAAAATAGTATAAACTCGCTGAAACTGTTGCAGGACTAAGCATGCTGGCGGATTTTATTTTTCAGGAAAAATTCAGTAACTTTGCTCACAATTTTAAATATATGGAAACCAATAACATTTATGAATTCGTGTGTTTTGAAACCTTGTTGGAATTAAAAGATTTCCGGCAGCAGTGGGATGAATTTGCTAAAGTATTTTTGGAGAAAGGTGTTCAACGGATTGTGCTGAATAAAAAGAATGGAGAAAAAATTAAGTACAGGTATATTTCAAAAAAGCAATGGCCATTGGATTCTTTCCAGGATGTATTTTCTGAATCAAAGATCCCGGGCAGTTTTGCTGCAAGCCAGGTAAAAGTAGTTCCTACAGGTGGTTATGCCTCAGTAGAAATGGGCCACGATAAAAAAACCGGAAAAGCGGAAGTACAAGTAATTGTTTTTGTTCATGATGATATTATTGATATAAAAAAATTGCGTGAAAGCAAATCATTTAAATCAATGAATATTTATGAAGCATTTTATCAAAACAGCCAGTACAATTATATCATCGAATTTTGTACAGATAAAGCCAATCAGGATGCTTTGATAGCCGAGATCAAAAATGAATTTATGAAAGCGGAAATCGGCATATACGCAGAAGCCGCATCTATTATGTCCTGATTTTTTGCCTAAACATTTTTACCAGGCAGCCCTCGCAGAAGGGCTGTCTTTTAATTTAGCAAACTGTTTCTCCTGGAATTTATAATACGCTGTAATAGCAATCATACCCGCATTATCGGTGCAATATTGAAAGTCGGGGATATATACATTCCAGCCTTTTTCATTGCCTATTCTTTTTACTTCATTGCGTAAACCGCTATTGGCGCTAACGCCCCCCGCAATACAAATTTCTTTGATACCGGTTTGTACAGAAGCACGAATTAATTTTTTTAATAAAATATCAATAATCGTATGTTGAATGGA
>CAYXHX010000357.1:0-269 GCA_964464835.1 uncultured Chitinophagaceae bacterium
CTTCACTCATGTGGTCTCTCAGGTTTTGCGATTTCAGGCCTTTGAGTTCTTTGTGCTTTTTCACGGTAAGCCCCGTCCACTCCTGGTGAATGATATTGGTAAGCATGGCGAATTCGTCATTTTTGGTTACCCCGCTTTGTTTCCAATAGTCGGTAAGCTTATTCCGTGTTTCCTGGCCCGTCATGCGCTGCTGTATCCATTTCTCACTACGTCCTGCTTTTTGCCAGTTTTCTCTTGCTCTGTCCATGCTCAGGCTGGGGTCTTGTATT
>CAYXHX010000357.1:279-2929 GCA_964464835.1 uncultured Chitinophagaceae bacterium
CCTACTTTTGCCAGCCATTGCTTAAATGGTTCTGCTTTAGGGGAAGGGATGGATTGAATAAGGCGGAAAATCTGCTCTACATTGCCCACATCAGTTTTATAAAATTTCCCATCTTCCGATTGTAGTTTCAGTTGGTTACAATTTGTAACCGACTCATTTCCCTCTTTTAAAAGTCTGCTTTTTAGCACCTTCCAGTAGTTTCTTGCCCTGCCCACGGTGGGCTGGTCGGTAAGAATACCTACAATATCTACGATACTGAAATACCAAACTTCCCGCTCGCTATCATAATGGCTGCGGACTTTTTTATTTTCAAATATTTTGATGTTGCCCATGTTGTGATGTTTGAGTTAAGTTTCAAATGTCGACAAATTGTAGACAGTTCAAACCTGTCTTTCCAAACCGTTACATTTTGTCACGGTTTCATTTCCCTTTCACTCCTTTAATCATTTTCAATTTCGTCAAAAGTTTGAGCAAGTAAGCGATTAGGCAAAGCTTTGATTTCTTCTGCAATTTTATCCCAACTTTCTTTCATAATTTCCAGTTCTGCCAATGCGGTATTTATTTTTCTAACAACTTCCTGCTGTTCATTCAATGATGGTGCTGGTACTTCTAATGAGTTGAGCAAATCTCCATTCAAATTGGCCTGATTGCCGCCCCGATTTTCCGAAATGTTTCTCATGTCCTGATAGGAATACATCAGCCATAGTTGCAAAAATTCAGGCTCCCATGTTTCGTTGGGAAGAATAGCAAAACATGCCTGATTGATGGTTGCGGGAACTTTTAGAACCGCTGATTGACCTCTTGTTTTTCCCTGACCATACATAGCAATCAAAACGGAATTCACCGGAAGCAGTTTTAAAGAACACTCTTTTATCGCTTTGGCTGAAACGTATTCTTCCGCTTTTGTAATTGGCACGAATGCAATTTCACCGGTTTTTATCCAGGGTATTTCTGCCGGTTGCCAATAATCTTTCTGACCTCTTGATGGTGTGCTGCCACTTGTAGTTATTGCTTTTTCGCGAAGTTTATACTTTTCTGTTTCATTAAATTCAGAAAGAAAATCATGTAGGGTTAGGTGTTGAAGCCTTTTCAAATCTTTATTTATATTCTCCGCCGCCTTTCTTGCTTTTTCAATTTCAGCAAATTGCGATTGAACAGAAAAAGCAATTTTTTGTTGCTCTGCTATTGAAGGAAGTGGAATTTCTATTTCTGCAACGTCTGAGGCTCTTACAGATGGAAGTGATGTAGTATTTGCAATTTTCGCCATATCATAGCTTTTCAAGAAATAGTACAGGAAATCAGAGTTAACCGATTTAGGAACCAAGCCCATAATATTATTATCAAAAGTTGCCTCGCAACCAAGTATCGCTCTTTTGTTTGTTAGCAGCGCACCACCAACTTTTGGAAAAATAATTGTTCCCTTTGGGTAAATCCTTGCCCGTAGTTTATTAAGTATTGTTTCATCAACATAGTTAACTGACTTATCAATGTATCTATCGGATACGAATACAAAATCACTGACTTTAATAAATGGAATAGGTGCAGTTTTGTTGCCTTGTAAATCTTCTGCGAAGGCAAATCCATTAACTACATCTGCTACTTTTACTAATTTCTCAATCTTCATACTCCAAACAACCTCCCCTTTGCTTCTTTAATTACTTCGTTTGGCGCTCCTATTATTTTTAGCGCATTAATACCACCGGCATTTTTTATTTCCGGCACATCCCAAAGCGATGGCGTTTCCAATGCCTCGGTGCCATCCAATGAAAACTGGTAGCCAAATGCTTTTAATACTGTGGCTGCATTTTTATCAATGCCATCAAACCAGGTTTGGTTTTCTGTTATGTATTGCGAGCCTCTTTCGGTTCTTTTCAATGCCCTGGCCTTATAGCCTACATGCCCGAAGAAATCAAACATATCGTAATCGTTCATCTTGTCAATATCTTTTATTACCTCCGGGGAGAAGCTGGCTTCCAGGATATGGTTAATCAGCGACTGTCTTTTTTGGGTTTCAATCCATAGCTGGCGAAACTCATCTAGGCTATGCGCTTCCCTTACTACACGCTGTATGATTTCCCTGCGGTATTCGTCCACCGGTATGGCTACTTCTTTTCCATCTCTGCTGCCTAAGATAAAACGGCCTTGTGATGTAATTTTTACGGCATGTCCGCGTACTTCACCTACAGCCGGAGATTCACCACCGCCTGTATTGCCGCCATCATCTCCATCACCAGGCTTTCCTCCGCCATCTTTTGGTTTGCGTGGTGTGGAGATAAACTCCGTTCCAAATAAGTCGGTAACACCCGTGTAATCATACAGCCAGAATTTGTATTTCTCTGTTTCTTCATGTATGCGGGTGCCACGCCCCACCATTTGATAAAACTTAATGGCAGATTTCAGGTACCGTAAAAAAACAACGGCATTCAATCGCTCAATGTCCACGCCTGCTTCCAGCAAATCTACCGTGCAGGCAATAAAGGCTCTTTGGCCCGAACCCCGCATCGGTTCTATCTTATCAGCGCCACCATTTGGGCCACCCATGCACTTAAAAGCATAGTCGTCTTTGATGGTTTGATTATTTTCCCTGCACCATTTTGTGTACAGGTTGTTCATGTACATCACCACGCGGTCGGCATGAATTTCCCTGTTA
>CAYXHX010000358.1:0-2924 GCA_964464835.1 uncultured Chitinophagaceae bacterium
AACGGGATAGCGCGAACCGATTTCTGCATAGGTAAGCGCACCGCACAATGCAATAAAGCCGCCGAGAATCCATGCAATAAAAAACATGGAGGGATCTAAAGATGCTTTTGCAGCCGTGGCCGCTGTCTTAAAAATGCCCATACCGATGACGAGGCCCACCACGATCATGGTAAAATCGAAACGGGAAAGTTTTTGTTTTGCGTCCATGTAAAAGCATTAATGCATTACAAATAAATGCATAAATTATCATTGTTGCCCGGCTAATTATTATGTTGCCCGCCCTTAAGGGCGGGCAACAAGATTCAAACTCAATGCCAATGGGCTTTAGCCCAACTTAGCCGGGCAGTATTGATATATTGAATATTTTAAAAAATGTATGCAACGGGAATAGCATTGAATACTATCCGTTGGGCTAAAGCCCGTTAAGAGTATGGTTTTTATGCCCCGCCCTTAAGGGCGGGGTAACAAGATTCAAACTCAATGGCAATGGGCTTTAGCCCAACTTAGCCAGACAGTATTGATATATATTTCCTATTGGTGTCTCACCAACCGGAATTTTTTATTTGATCGCGGTGGTGCATGTATCCGAAAATGCAAAACCCCAATGTGTTGATGCCCAAACCTTAGTAGAAAGAATATCATTTCTTTTTCTGCAACCTTATTACCTTATTTTTAAATTACACTGAGGAAAAGGTAATAAGGTTGTTATTCAAACTGTGTTGCATTTCTACTATGGTTTTTTAAACACCTCGCCGTTGTTGGTATTTTTTCACTAACAACAATTTCTATCGGTTGTTGTGTACAGAGAATAAAATCTACTTTTTTTTCGGATGGTGAAAACACCAGCCGATAGTACAAGGCTTATTCAAACTATGTTGCATTTCTCTGAAAATTATTAGTGGCACAACTCCAATACATTTTTCCTGATTGGTGTATGTAAACAAAATTTTTTTTCAAGTATGGGCATTTTCCGGTTGACCAACTTTAAATATCATCTATACACTGTTTCATTTCTTGAATAAAATATTTTCCCAACGCGGTCAATATGTTCTTTTAATTCAGTATTGGTAATCTTATAGTAATCCAGCACATCAAAAAAATACGGCAGGTATAATCCTTCCTGTAACATAGTCCTCAATTTTTCAGGATAATTAAATTCAGGAAATTCTCCCTTGATTGCCAAGTCAATGTCCGAACCGGGCTTACTTGTGCCTTTGGCTCTTGAACCAAAAATAATCACTTCATCTATTTCCGGAAAAACACGGATACACCTGCGTATCCATTTTGTTGATTCCTCGCTTAGCCCGAATTCATTTACTTTTTTCATCACCTAATTTTTTTTGAAGTTTAATAAAAAGAGGAATATGTAAAAATAAAATTCGATCAAAAATAATCCTACTCTTGTCGTAATCGTATTTATGCGAAAGTATATTCCGGTCTTCATGCAACATGGCCCATCCATCACCATCTTCAATAATACCATCCTGGAAAGATTTTCTCTATCGGTTGGTGTCTCACCAACCAAAATACCCTATTCTTTTTCGGATGGTGGGGACACCATCCGATAGTACAAATCCATTAACTTCGCTACAGAGGACACCATCCGATAGATCAATTTATTCCTCCACTTCTATCCATACCGGCGCATGGTCACTCGTCTTTTCCCAACTTCGTGTTTCCAAATTTACACCTGCTTCTTTCAACCGTTTTGCAAGTTGCGGGCTTAATAAAAAATGATCAATACGCAAACCTGCATTGCGTTCAAATGCTTTTCTGAAATAATCAAAATAGGTATAGATGGTTTCAGTTGGATATAATTTGCGGATTGCATCTGTCCATCCCTGTGAAAGCAATGCATGAAATGCTGCACGTGTTTCAGGGCGAAACAATGCATCATCCACCCAACGTTCGGGTTTATATACATCATTCCCCATGGGTATCACATTAAAATCCCCGGTGAGTACAACAGGTTCACCACTTGTTAATAATTTATTTGCATGTTGTGTAAGCCTTTCCAGCCATTTCAATTTATAATCAAACTTTGGCCCCGGTGCAGGGTTGCCATTTGGTAAATACAAACATGCAATTCGTATTCCTTTTACTGTTGCTTCAATGTAGCGGCTATGAAGGTCTTCATCATCGCCGGGTAGTGTGTGTGTGATTTCAACAGGCATTTCATTTTTTGAAAGAATGGCTACACCATTCCAACTTTTCTGTCCATGCCATATCGCATGATAACCCGCTTCATTAATTGCTTCCAAAGGAAATTTTTCCTGAGGCGCTTTCAATTCCTGCAGGCATGCAATATCGGGTGCTGTTTCTTTGAGCCAGCGCAATAATACCGGCAAACGCGCATTCACACTATTCACATTATAGGTTGCAATTTTCATTTGTTGCTTGATTATTTATTTGAAAAACAAATTTATTCAAATAAGCTTTTCTTTTCATAAAATTAAGTTGGTTACCTTAGCAATGCTATTTTTCATCAATCAAATTAAATGTAATGCACACATTGGCAAATTTATTTCATCATCAACGGGTTAAGGCCTCCGCTATTTTTTTTATATTATTATTGATCATGCTTGATCCTGTATCGGCACAAAAATCATCTCCTGTTTTGCAATACACAATTTCTTTCCCTCAGCCTTCTTCTCATTCCTATAATGTACAACTGCAATGCACCGGGTGGAATAAAGATACCCTGTTTTTAAAAATGCCCAATTGGATGCCCGGCTATTATCAATTAATGGGTTATTCTAAAAATGTTGAAAATATGCAAGCGCATGACGACAAAGGCCGAAATATTCCTGTTGAAAAAATGAATGAGAATACCTGGTATCTCACGCCTGTCCATAATACTTCTTTTCAATTAAACTATACGATTCAAACCAACAGGCAATTTGTAGCAAACAGTTATGTGGATA
>CAYXHX010000359.1:0-2913 GCA_964464835.1 uncultured Chitinophagaceae bacterium
GAATGGCGCTTTGGCTATCTTGGCTTTTACAGGTTGATTGCGAATGCTGATAAAAATTTCATTATCCAATACTGCATTTTCTATGTTGACATATCCAAGGCCAACTGCTTTTCCTAAAGTTGGCGATTGAGTACCACTTGTAACATATCCAATTTCATTTCCTTCGGAATTATTTATTTTATATCCATGCCTGGGTATTCCTCGCTCTATCATTTCAAAGCCTATTAATTTTCTTTGAATACCCGTTTCTTTTTGTTTCCGCAAAATTTCCTGAGCTGTGAAAGCTGTATCCTTATTGAGTTTGGTGATCCATCCCAAGCCTGCTTCTAAGGGGCTTGTGGTGTCGTCAATATCATTTCCATAGAGGCAAAAACCCATTTCAAGCCGAAGCGTATCACGAGCACCCAAACCAATCGGTTGAATACCGGATGATTTTCCTGCTTCAAAAATTGCATTCCAAATTTTTTCAGCGTTATCATTTTTATTTTCAAAATAAATTTCAACGCCACCCGAACCCGTATAACCTGTTGCACTGATGAGGACATTTTCCACACCTGCAAAATTCCCTTTTACGAAAGTGTAATATTTTAAATTCAAAATATCCATACCGGTTAATGGCTGTAAAATTTTACAGGCATTTGGGCCTTGTATGGCAAGCAGGCAGGTGGCATCACTGATATTTTTCATGTCTGCATTTTCCGTATTATGCGCACTGATCCAATTCCAGTCTTTTTCAATATTGCTTGCATTTACCACGAGCATATATACTTTATTTTCTTCTATACAATACACGATAAGGTCATCAATGATGCCGCCGGTATCGTTTGTAAAGCAGTTGTATTGCGCCTTTCCGGAAGTCACTTTAGAAACATCATTGGTAGTAATGCGCTGAATAAGTGATAGGGCATGCGGCCCTTTAATTATAAATTCTCCCATATGGCTCACATCAAATACGCCTGCATTGTTGCGGACCGACTGGTGTTCATCATTGATGCCGGTATAACTGATGGGCATGTTATAACCTGCGAATTCCGCCATTTTTGCCCCAAGGGCAATATGAAATTTTGTAAATGCTGTTTCTTTCATGTGTTAATTTTTTATTTTTTTGGTCGCATGGAATTCGCCAATGAAATATTCATTCAACTATTGTTTTGGCTCATTTCATGTTATACTTTTTTTGAAAAAATTCTTTCATTTATTTATAGCAAACAAAAATAAGTGAACAATTGGCCAATAAAAAATAAAACAATCCCTTTTGAAAAGCAAGAACCCCATTCCAAAAATGGAACAGGGTTCTATTTTCTCCCAACCTTAACCAAGTTTAAATCAAAAACCTTTGTATGAAGAGTGTTGAAATATTTTTTATATTACCATTATCATAACCAACTGAACTGGCAGATATTTTTTTCACCGTATCTTTTTGCTGATTGGGTTGTTGGTAACGATACGTAGAATCCTGTGATTCGTTTTGATTGTGTTGCGGGATGTTGTTTTCATTTCTGAAATCATCATCCTCCATATCATCCGGGTCCGGGTGTACCCTTTTGAGGCCGGTTTCCGTCATGATATATTCTACATTTTCATCCCAATCAAAATTGTCATTATCATTATCATACTTCCAGTTATATTTATCAAATTCAGAACCGAAATGAAATTCTCCAATATTATGCCACCCGATATTCCGATCTATTTTTATTCTTTTACCTACAGGTACAGCAATGGTTACAAACACTTCCTGGTTACGAAATTTGTCCTGTGGTGTGATGGGGATACCTTTATTCAGAAAGAGGATAGAATCTTCCTGGAAAATAGGATAATTAATTTTATTGGCAAGGGCATTTGCCTGCTCCCTCGAATTGCCATTGGCTACTTTGAGCATTTTCACAGAAAAGCTATCGGTTTTAGATTTTACAATTTTAATAGCAATATTATTTACAAATATTGTATCCTCATCCAAGCTTGCAAAAGGTTCAAACCTCCACCAACGGCTATTGATAAAATCATTGGGGCTATTTACATTTTTAACTTCAAGGTAATCTACTCCCGGGTTTACCAGTTGAACAACTTGTTCTTTTGGTGAATTATGTGAACGAAAATCTTTTGATACAGAAGATAAAAGTAAAATCATACTAGCCCATCCGAGCGTCCACAACGCAATAAATGTATACGTCATAAAATTGCTGTGCGATTTGGTATTGGCAATCCGCCTGATGATCCATGTGATGATACCAATCACCGGAACCCAAATGAATAATAATAATGTACCCCACAAGAAAACCGTTTGCCAGCCATCATTCAATAAATATACTTTATACGGAAGGAACCCTGCAAATGCCACTCCAATTGATAGTAAGCCAAGGACAAGGGTAACCACAATACTTCCGACAATGAAATAGGCAAATATTTTAAATAATAAAACTATCACTTTTCCTAATCCACCACCACTTCTCCTGCCAATATTTACAGCTTCATTTGCAGTAGTCCTGCTTTTCTGGCCAATATTGGCGCCGATTTCCTGGGCTCTTTCTTTCACTTCTTCACCAAATTTTTTGGCCCTGTCTTTTACACCGGCCATATCCTGCTGGATGGTGCTTTTAATACTATTCAAATCTACTTTTTCACCTTTCATTTCGAGTTTTTCAGAAGTGGATTTTGCTTCCGGGATTGCAATCCATAAAATGATATAGATGATTGTTGCACTAGGGCTAAATGAAAAATTGATAAAATTCGGAAAACTCCATGGCCCGATATGAGACCAATTGAAAAGGAACGAAATAAATGGAATTAAGAATAATACCCTTGGAATCCACACATTGATATTGAAATAATGGGAGATGCCACTACAAACACCCCCAATCATAGAATTCTCCGGATCCCGGTATAATCTTTTTCTTGTAGAACCAATCACGGTGG
>CAYXHX010000360.1:0-2900 GCA_964464835.1 uncultured Chitinophagaceae bacterium
AGCATGCTTCAGTTTTCCTGACCTTAACAAACCGGGATGAATTAAATAAAATCCCGATCATTCACTCACAGGTAAAATCAATTTTATGAAACAAATAATTTGCCTAATGGCCTTTCTATGCATGGCCTTAAACATATCATGGGCACAAAATGAAAGCAGTATTTCAGGTACTGTTACGGACAGTAAGGATAATAGCCCGCTGTCTGGTGTAACTGTTTCCGTAAAAGGAACGGACACCTATACACAAACAAATAAGCAAGGAGTATTTAAAATACAAGTCCCGGCAGGGCCACAAACGCTTGTTTTTACATTTGTTGGGTTTGCTGATAAAGAATTGCCTGCAGCCAATAACATGCAGGTATCTTTAAACAGTACCGAAAAAACATTGAACGAAGTAATCGTTGTTGGCTATGGTAAAGCAGTGAAAAGAGATGTTACAGGTTCTATTTCCAAGGTTGGTTCTAAAGACATAGAAAATGTACAAGCGCCAAGTTTTGAATCTGCTTTACAGGGCAAAGCCGCCGGTGTGGTTATTCAATCCGGAAGTGGTAAACTTGGACAGGGAATTAAAATCAATATTCGCGGTACATCATCTATTTCAGCAAGCAGCCAACCATTGTATGTGATTGATGGATTGCCTGTAACTACAACCAGCCAATCCGATCCCAATAATGATGCAACCAATCCATTAATTGATATCAATCCAAATGATATTGAATCCGTGGAGATATTAAAAGATGCATCTGCAGCAGCCATCTATGGTGCACGTGCAGCAAATGGCGTCGTTTTAATTACCACCAAAAAAGGCCGCAACAATCAAAAAACAACATTCGAAGTAAATGCATTTAATAGTTGGAGTAATCCAACACGTAAATGGAAATTTTTAAATGCACAACAGTATGTTGACCTGATAGAACTTGCTGCAAAAAGTGATGGCACGTATGATTTTAATAATGACATCAGCGGCTACCCCGATTTGAATACTGCCATTGCCGATTATAAAAGTTTTTACGAATCAAATATCCTCGATTATTTTTCATTGGGTACAGACTGGAAAAATGCAGCAGTAAATACCAATTGGCAGGATCTCTTATATAATAAAAATGCATTGACGCACCAGGTAGATGTTTCCGCGTATGGTGGTGATGCAAAAACCAGGTTTTATGTTTCAGGATTTTATAATAAACAAGATGCGATTGTTATTGATAACCGTTTTTACCGTTATGGCGGAAGATTAAATTTGGAACATAATGCTACAGATAAATTATCTTTTGGAATCAATCTTTCAGTGGACCGTTCCCAATTAAATAGGGTTACTACGGATAATGCATTTTCTACACCGGGGCAATTGGTTGCACAATTACCCATTTCACCATTATATGATCCAAATACAGGTGAATTAAATAGTAATACATTATATTCAAATGGCCTCTTTGATGCACAGTTTAATTCAGATATACAAGTTACTTTCCGCACTTTGGGAAATGCATATTTGAATTATCAATTTATTCCTTCATTGGCATTTCGCTCAGAAATTGGTGCAGACATTTTGAATATGCAGGAAGATGCTTTCCAGGGAAAGGAAACGATTGATGGCGGCGGAGTTGGTAAAGCGAATTTAATTATTTCCCAAAACGCAAGTTTGAATACCAATAACTATTTTACGTTTACGCCAAAGCTTGGAGATAAAAATAAATTGAATGCAGTGTTGGGTATGAGCTATCTTCAAAATGACAGTAAAAATGCACAATCATTTGGTGAAGGGATTCCTTCTGACGCCATAAAGAATCTCAGTGGGACTACACAAATTACATTTGCAAATTCTACAGGTGCACGCTATACATTCCTTTCTTATTTCTTAAGAGGCAATTATACTTTTGATAATAAATACCTGGTTTCCGCAAGTATCCGTGCAGATGCTTCCTCCCGTTTCGGCCCGAATAACAGGTATGGTTATTTTCCCGCTATTTCCGCAGGATGGGTGATTTCTGAAGAAAAATTTATGCAAAATAGTAAGCTCATTAATTTTCTAAAACTTCGCGCAAGTTGGGGACAAACCGGTAACGCAGAAATTGGTGAAGGAAGTTACCTTGCTTTGTATGGCGTTTCTAATTATCCAAACCTTCCGGGATACATACCCGTCTCTTTGGCAAATCCTGATTTGCAATGGGAAAAAACAAAGCAAACAGATGTAGGGCTTGATTTTGCTTTACTCAATAACAGGATCACAGGTGAATTGGATTATTATAAAAAATTGACAACAGATCTTCTTTTAAATGTAAATGTCCCTTCTACAACAGGTTATACAAGCTATTTGAAAAACCTGGGTTCAATGGAAAATGAAGGTTATGAAATCACCTTGAATTCACGGAACATTGATGGCAATTTTAAATGGAATACCAATTTTAATATTGGCTTCAACAGGAATAAAGTGCTGAATATACAAGGCCAGGTGATTGAAGGTGGATTTGGTATCACACAAAGAGCTATTGCCGGCCAACCGATTGGCGTATTTTATGGGCAACAGTTTTTAGGCGTTGATCCGCAAACAGGTGATGCTTTATATCTTGGAACAGATGGAAAAGCCACATCCGATTATGGCCAAGCTGCACTGGTAGTTTTAGGTAAATCCAATCCTGATTTCACAGGTGGTTTTACAAATACATTTTCATACAAAGGAATTGATCTGAGTGCATTTTTCACATTTGTAAGTGGGAATAAAATTTACAATGCAGCAGGTGTATATATGACCGGTGGATTTTTTAATGGCTTTGATAATCAAACCATTGATGTTTTAAATGCATGGACTCAACCCGGTGACATTACAAACACACCTCGAGTAGGATATTTCTATGGTTCAGGGTACCAAAATTCATCCAGGTTTCTGTATGACGGCTCTT
>CAYXHX010000361.1:0-794 GCA_964464835.1 uncultured Chitinophagaceae bacterium
TCTTTTTTCAAATTATTCAATCAAAATAAATTTAAGTTTTTGAAAGTAGATTTTTCAAAATCAAAAATCTATTTTTGACCATTAAATAAATTTAAAATGAAAAAATTATTCATGGTATCGGTTGGGATATTTTGCCTTGGTTTTATGGCATCTGCTCAATCAAAATCAGATACTTTAATGGTATCAGGAAATTGCGGAATGTGTAAAAGCAATATTGAAACAGCCGCTACAAAAGCAGGTGCAGCAAGCGCTGACTGGAATAAAGAAACAAAAATCTTGGTTGTTCAGTACGATGCTTCTAAAACGACGAATCTGAATATTCAAAAAAGTATTGCTGCTGCCGGTTATGATACACCTTCGGTGAAAGCCGCAGATGCAGATTATTTTAAACTGGAAAAATGTTGCCAGTATGACCGGAATGCAAAAAAGGGGAATTAATTTTTTGAAATAAAAAACTTCATTCCTTTTTTCATGAAATATGTTCATGAAACCGGATCCCTTCCTCTTCGAGCCTTTCCAGTACCGGGTTGTATATTTCGGGTAATACCGGGATATGCAACCCGGTTAAATGTAATTTTCCTTCTAATATCAAAGTTGCCGCAATCCCCAAGGGAAGGCCTACTGTTTTAGCCATTGCTGTGAATGTGTTGTTTTCTCCTTTTACAACGAGGCAACTATGAACTTTTTTAGAAACTTTATGTAAAGCATATTCAATTTCATGCAACATTACAATCATGTCTTTATCTGTCGCATCTAATTTTAATTTTGATTCCAATATGTTTTGAAAAATGTCT
>CAYXHX010000361.1:804-2887 GCA_964464835.1 uncultured Chitinophagaceae bacterium
GTCTGTCGCGGAGAGTTTCCCTTTTCCAATAACCTTATTATCATGCAGGCCTAAATATTCCAGTTGTTGAACAAATAGATTTTCTTTTGAGTGTGCATTATTTTCAAAATCAATTTCGTTAAATGGAAATTGGGGATTTGAAAACCCATAATTTTTTAAGTGTACATGAAAGAAATCAGCGACAGTCAATTTATCTGTATCATGTATGATGGATTCGTCAGTCAATCGCAATGTTACAATATGTTTCCAGCCTTCCATAAATTGCGGGTATCGCAAAGTAGTACGAATAAAGGTCTGTACATTTTCCAAATGATATATAGGAATATAACTCAATGAATCCCGGTTGGGATAATAGCCCAACACCATCACTTCATTTATATTTACTAATTCATGCCCTGTAAAAACGTCATCATAACCGCGCTTGATTTTTTTACCGTTTTCAATAAATTCAGCGCCTTCAATGCCCGCCAATACAATATTCCGTGGGTTCCAACTAATTTTATAATGCCAGGGATTATTGTCACTTTCAGGCGCCACAAGGCCACCGCAATGTGATTTAAAAGAAGTAACCACACCATTTTCTTTTTTAATTTGATCAAGGATTTTCATAGCGCTCATGTGGTCTATTCCCGGATCGAGCCCCATTTCACAAAGGAATAAAAGGTTCTTTTCCTTGATTTCTTTTTCCAATATTTTTATTTTTTCATCCACATAGGATGCTGTTAATAAATGTTTGGAAAATAAGATGCAATCCTGTGCCACTAAATAATGTAGTGCATGGGGCAACATGGATATAACAACAGTTGCAGATAGCACCAAAGATTGGCGTGCATCCCCATCATTGATATTTACTTGTGTTGCTTTTACAAATTGATGGTTCCCTACTTTTTGCTGAACGGTTTGTAAATCACTATCAGCAACAAGAATATCCCATTTATTTTTTTCACTGATGTTTTTTAAATATTCTATTAATACACTTGCAGATTTTCCCGCTCCGAATAATACAATTTGATTAGAAGATGGCATCTTTATATTTGCTTTTTTGAAAGCAGCGAAGGTAATGCCGGAAATTTAAATAAATTAATCTGCGATAAGGTAGAGATTATTTTGTGGCGCACTTACCATTGAAACCTTATATGTAATTTTTGCCGCTTGCTTTGCATCAGGTGGTGATACCATCACAGATTGATCGGGAGAAAGGTTTTTTACATACACAGTTTGGCCTTTTTGAAATTTACCGGAAGCATCAAAATATTGCAGGTCAATCATCACCAGATCCAATTTTGTTTGGCTTACATTGCTTACCTTATAATTGTAACTATCAACTCCGGAATTGTTTTCCCCGAAAGGTTTTACCTGTATATAATTTTTTATAAGGCTATTATCCGATGGCCTATTATTACTAATAATTTCTTCAGATTGAATAGGTGTTGAAATTGCTTCAGTTTTTTTGTTGACTGCCTTTTTGGGTGTGGATGAATTTAAAACTGGGATATTGGAAGCAGTTACCTGCTTTGTTATTTGCTTATTTTGAATAGTTGATGCATTGGCTCCGGGTTGATTACCTGTTTGATTTTGTACAGCTTTTTTCACCACCTGTGTAGCCGGTTTTGAATTTTTAGTTGCAACATTTTGCTGAACAGGAATAGTTAATACAGCTGTTTGCACATCCGGGTTTTCTGATTCCGGTAAATTATTTTCATTCACATCTTCAGTAACAGGCTGCTCCTGAATGGTTGATGGGATCGTATTTTTTTGAACAATTGACTGATTGACTTTTGGTGGTAAGTCATTATTGTTTTGTAAAAAACCAGAAACGAAATAACCACCCCCCAGGAGAAGAATGAATGATGCTGCAATGCTTACTGCTGCTTTATTTTTTTTCAAAAATGAATAATGCTCATTGGTAGCAAGTGTGCCACCGGCTTCCTGTTGGCCATTTGCATAAAATCCCGCTTCAGTGTTTGAAGTATTTTTTTCATTCAACGGATTATTTCCTAAAGTGCCTGAATTATTTTTTTCCCAATTTTGTAATGCAGTCTGCCAGGCTGGTGCTTCCTCCGGCATTTTAATCTGTTGATTA
>CAYXHX010000362.1:0-2886 GCA_964464835.1 uncultured Chitinophagaceae bacterium
TGACAAATTTTGAAAAAGGAAAATCCATTACTACAAATGCAGACCGGACCCTCAAGCGAGGTGCAAGAAAAAATTTAGATCGTTATCAATTGCGAAGAAAGCATCTGATAGAAGCTCTTACCAAGGAAGGTATTATCAATGAGGAAACAAAACTGTGTGAAGATGGAAAACATACCACTTTCCAAACCTGGGAATTGAGGTCTAAAGCTGCTTCAGATAAAATTGAACTCAATGAATTTGCCCGGGTGCTTTTAGCCATCAATAAAAAACGAGGCTATAAAAGCAGCCGCAAAGCTAAGAATAGCGAAGATGGTCAAGCTATTGACGGTATGGGCATTGCCAAAAAATTGTATGAAGAAAATCTCACACCTGGGCAATATGTATTTCAATCTCTGAAGACAGGAAAAAAAGTAATTCCTGATTTTTATCGCTCCGATTTGCAGAGTGAGTTTGACAAAGTATGGAATTTTCAAAAACAATTTCATCCTGAAATTCTTACAGATGAACTTTATCAGGCTTTAAAAAATCAAGGCAAAGAAAATACCAGAAAGAAAATATTAGCTATTGCAAAAGTTTATACTGCTGATATTAAGGATATAGACAACGATTTAAAAAACGAGAAATCAATAAAACTCCATTCTCGCGACCAAAAGAAATTGCAAGCCTACAAATGGAGAAGTGATGCAGTCGGCAAACCATTAGAAAAAGAACAAGTAGCGTATGTTTTAACTGAAATCAACAACAATCTTAATAATTCGAGTGGGTATTTGGGTGCCATTTCAGATCGAAGCAAAGAACTGTACTTCAACCACGAAACGGTAGGGCAAAACCAATACAATCAACTGCTTAGCAACAGGCATACCGCTCTTAAAAATCAAGTTTTTTATCGTCAGGACTATTTAGACGAGTTTGAAAAAATTTGGACTACTCAAGCCAGATTTTATTCGCAATTAACTGATAAACTCAAAAAGGAGATTCGGGATATTGTTATTTTTTATCAACGCAAACTTAAATCGCAAAAAGGTTTGATTAGCTTTTGTGAATTTGAAAGTAAAGATATTGAGATAAATGGTAAAAAGAAAACGATTGGAATGCGTGTAGCTCCAAAATCCTCGCTTATATTTCAAGAATTTAAGATTTGGCAGAATCTTCATAATGTTTTAATCAAAAAAGCCGGTAGTAAAAAGCGGATGGTAAAAGGGGAAAGCCAATCGGTTTTATCTAATGAAGAAAAACAAATATTTGAACTGGATTTGGCTGCAAGAAACCAACTCTTTGAAGAACTTAACCTCAAGGGAAATTTAAAGACAAATCAAATCATTGATATTTTAGGATACAAACCCAAAGATTGGGAAATGAATTACACCCAGTTAGAAGGTAATCGAACCAACCAATCTTTGTACAATGCCTATCTGAAAATTCTTGAAATAGAGGGCTACAATGAAGAGTTACTAAAGCTCTCTGATAAAGATGAAATCAATATCAATGAATTGAAAACGCCTGCTTCTGAAATAAAAGCAATGGTAAAAGCCATTTTTGAAGTATTAGAAATCAATACCAAAATTTTAGAATTTGATGCAGAATTAGACGGCAAAGATTTTGAAAATCAAGCATCCTATCAACTTTGGCATTTACTTTATTCTGCTGAAGATGATACTAACAAATACAGTGAAGAAGATGTTTTGCTTTATGGAAACGATAACATCGGACTGAAAAAGCAACTTTGCTCGAAATTTGGATTTAAACTAGAACATGCTAAGATTTTGGTCAATGTGGTATTTCAAGATGATTACGGCAGTCTTTCTACCAAAGCCATGCGAAGGTATATCCGTATATCAAAGAAAATAAATACAGCGAAGCATGTGAATTGGCAGGTTACCATCATTCCAAACATTCATTAACCAAAGAAGAACTAGAAAATCGGGAATTAAAATCCAAATTAGATTTATTGCCTAAAAATAGCCTGCGCAATCCGGTGGTAGAAAAAATTCTCAACCAGATGGCGAATGTGGTAAACACTCTCATTGATAAGGAAAATAAAAAATTAAAAGCCGATGGTAAAGAGCCCAATTTTCATTTTGATGAATTAAGAATTGAACTGGCTCGTGAGTTAAAAAAGAATGCCAAAGAGCGGGAAGAAATGACGTCTAATATTAATTCGGCTAAAACAGCTCACGAAAAAATTGTAAAATTATTGCAGGCTGAATTTGGTGTGAAAAACCCTACCCGAAATGATATTATCCGTTACAAACTGTATGAAGAATTAAAAAACATTGGGTACAAAGATTTATATACCGATACTTATATTCCCAGAGAAATACTTTTCAGTAAGCAAATTGATATAGAACATATCATCCCACAATCACGTTTGTTTGACGATAGTTTTTCCAACAAAACAGTGGTTTTTAGAAAAGATAATTTAGATAAAGGCAACCAAACAGCAATCGACTATATTGAAGGCAAATTTGGAGCAACAGGTTTGGCTCGATTTCAACAACGGATTGAAGATCTTTTTGAACAAGGAAAGAAAAATAAAGAAGAAGTCATATCTAAAGCCAAATACCAAAAGTTGCTAAAACGTTCATCAGAAATTGGAGAAGGTTTTATAGAACGAGATTTACGAGACAGTCAGTACATAGCAAAAAAAGCCAAAGAAATGTTGTTTGGCATTACCCGTTCTGTGGTTTCTACTTCAGGACAAGTTACCGACCGGCTGCGTGAAGATTGGGATTTAGTAAACATCATGAAAGAACTCAATTTGCCAAAGTATCGTGCATTGGGATTGACAGAAATGGAGGAACGTAAATATGGACAACAAGTTGAAGTCATAAAAGATTGGACAAAACGAAACGACCATCGCCACCACGCCATGGATGCATTAACCAT
>CAYXHX010000363.1:0-2884 GCA_964464835.1 uncultured Chitinophagaceae bacterium
ATCGTGCATTTTACATTTGCGATTATATTTTTTATTTGCATCATGGTATTTAAATGGATTGATGATAAGTCTATTATTGGCATCATTCTTACAATTGCCGGTTATACCTATGGGCCATTATTGGGCTTGTTTGGTTTCGGTATTTTTACAAAAAGAGTTTTAAAAGAAAATGCATGGACAACAATAGTTTGCCTGGTTGCTCCAATCATTTGTTATTTGCTAAGTATAGAAGCGAAAAAATGGTTAGGTGGATATCAAATTGGTATTGAACTATTATTGATCAATGGAATCATTACTTTTATCGGGCTCTATTTTATTTCAAAAAAAGAAAAAGAAATTGTATAAAAAATGGAATTAATCAATCACCTTGCTGATGCATATGCCGAGAAAATTTCTTCGAATGATGATATGTTATTGAAACAAATACAGGAAGACACATTAAACAATCATCCACATGCACAAATGATGAGCAGCCTTACACAAGGCAGGATACTGGCGCTTTTCAGCCGGTTGAAAAAACCAAAATATATTTTAGAAATTGGAACATTTACCGGATTTAGTGCTTTGTGCCTTGCTGAAGGCATCCATGAAAATGGCGAATTACACACTATTGAACTTCGTGATGAAGATGCAGACACTGCAGAAAAAAATTTTAATTTGTCCACGTACGCTAAAAAAATTATTTTGCATCGTGGAAATGCGCTTGATATAATTCCTACACTTGATTTTAAGTGGGATATAATTTTTATTGATGCCGATAAAACAGGTTATATAAAATACTATGATATGGTATTGCCACGTTTAAAAAAAGATGGATTAATTATAGCAGATAATGTTTTATTTCATGGTGAAGTGCTGGAAGAAAAAGTAATCGGAAAAAATGCAAAAGCCATCCGGGAGTTTAACGAACATGTTTTTAATGACAAATACACACAACAAGTTATGGCAACAGTTCGTGACGGTTTATTATTAATACAAAAAAAATAATGATGCAAAAATTCATTCTATTTTTTTCAGTATGTTTTCTTCTTCATGGAGAAATATTTTCTCAATCCAATACACTTTCGCAGCAATACATTGAAAAATATAAAGAGCTTGCAATTACTGAAATGATCCGGACAGGTGTGCCTGCTGCGATTACACTGGCACAAGGAATATTGGAATCCGGAAATGGCCAAAGTGAATTAGCACTTCGTTCCAATAATCATTTTGGCATAAAATGCAAATTGGACTGGACCGGCGAAAAAGTATATCACGATGATGATGAAGCCAATGAATGTTTCCGTAGTTACCCCACTGTTGAAGATTCATACAGGGATCATTCCGATTTTTTAAAGAACCGGCCGAACTATGCATTTCTATTTGCAATTCCACCAACAGATTATGCGGGTTGGTGCAAAGGCTTAAAGAAAGCAGGCTATGCTACAAGTCCTGCATACCCAAAAATGTTGATGGATGTAATTAACAGGAATCATTTACAGGATTTTACTTTATTGGCCCTTCAAAGAATGGAGGGAAATGGACAATCCGGCATAGTCCAAAACGAACAAAGTAACACACCGGTTGTTTCTATCAATACTGTTGATAATGAAACTTCACCCATCATCATCCAACATCAAAATGAACAGGATGCAAATGAAATTGTTGATGCAAAAATTGAAGCGCCAAAAACTGAACAATTAGAAGCATCAAAATATCCTGCCGGTATATTTTCCATTAATAATTGTAAAGTAATTTATCTGCCACCCGGTAGTTCATTATTTGCATTATCAGCAACACAAAATATAGATTATGCGAAACTTTTATTGTATAATGAAATGATTAGTGGCGATATTCTCTCAACAGGGAAGCTTATTTACCTGGAAAAGAAAGCGAAGAAAAGTGCAAAAGAATTTCATATTATGTCTAATGCCGAAACCTTAACCGATGTAGCTCAAAATGAAGGTGTGCAACTTCAAAGTATTCTTACCTATAATCATTTATCCGGCACTCAACAAATACAGGCGGGTATGAAAATTTTATTACAGCCACCACCAAATATTAAAGTCAAAGGAAAATAATTTTTTTTCAAAAAAATACCGGTAGAATGCAAACCGTACAAATTTTTGATAAAACATTTTCGCCGGTTATTTCAGAAATTGATATACAGGATAAAATAAAAATTCTTGCAAAAAAGATTTCAAGTGATTTTGAAACAAAAAGCCCTTTGTTTATTGCAATATTGAATGGCTCTTTTATGTTTGCAGCAGATTTATTCAGGCAAATTCAAATACCAGCAACTATAACTTTTGTAAAATTATCTTCTTATACAGGCCTTCAATCTACCGGGAATATCGAAACACTGATTGGGTTAAATGAAAATATTGAAGGAAGAAATATTATTATTCTTGATGATGTACTGGATACAGGCAACACATTATACACTTTTCAAAATGAATTGAAAATGAAAAACCCTTTATCCATAAAAATTGTTTTATTAGTTGATAAAAAAATAGAAAACAATTATAAACTGGTTTGCGATTATGCATGTTTTGAAAACCTGGATGGATTTTTAATTGGTTATGGGATGGATTATGAAGGTGCCGGAAGAAATTTCCCGGATATTTATCAATTAATTGAATAAAAGTTTTTAATTTTTATATGGTTCTTCTTTTGTTGAAAAAACTGATTTATCGAAACTTCCTTTTTGAAACATTTTATTTCTATATTATTTTTTTTCATCATTGTATTTTCTGCCACAGGCCAATACTATGCCAAAGGAATTGTAACGGATGATACAGGCACTCCTTTATACAATATTAAATTACAACTTTCATCCAAAAAACCTGCAGTTTTTTTCAGTGGTTCTACGGGCGAATTTGGTATTCCATGTGCACTACCTTTA
>CAYXHX010000364.1:0-2873 GCA_964464835.1 uncultured Chitinophagaceae bacterium
GTACATCGTTTATAAAAAAGCCCGGAAATATTTCCGGGTTTTTTTTATGCTTTTTTCAGAAATCGCGATGCGCCGGCAATCAGTAAAAATTGCGCAATCACATAAGTAATCATGATGAATAAATTGGCATGTGATATTTCCTCATTGAATTTATTTAATGCAAGAATGGAATCTGAAAGTATAAAAAGTGCAGATCCTGGAATAAAATACGTCCATGCAATATTCCGCATGCGCCGGTTCGTCAATAAATTCAATGTACTCAACAATAAAAAGCCAATGGTAAATGCATACGCAGCAACGGGTATTTCCAATTGTTCTTTAGCAAGGTTTCTCCAAAGTATGACCAATAAAAAAATGATGTATGCAAGAATGCCTATTCCGCAAAAGAAAGTAAAAAGCGCATTATTTTTTGTAAAAGGTTTAATCCGCGTAAAAAATAAAATATAAAAAATATGCCCCACCAGAAATGCTGCCAAACCATATTGAAAATAAATGATATCATCCTTTTGAAAGAGTAACAGAATATCGCCAAGGAGGCAAAAAGTCAATGCCAGTAAAATTAATGATTTGGACCGTACATGTGAAGTCTTTGGCGTGGCCACTATTAATGACAACATCAACATGGGCATTAATAAAGGCTTTGTGAAATAACGAAATTGATCGGCATGTGAAAGCATCAGCATGATATCTGCTATCACTACAAATAAATACAAAAAATAAAATGTAAGTTGAGCTGGTTTCATTTAATCAATCATTTAAAATTATTGTAATGGTTCTATTAGAATATCTCTTTGAAAATAACGGAAAAGAGAATCCTTGATTTTGGCAGTATCCGAAATTTGTTTTGTTTTTTGAAGCAGGTAAAGCCGGTAAACTGTATTTCCATTTTCTTTGATACTGTCAAATAAAGCAGCATTCCCGTAATCATGCAATTTTGAGGTACGTGAAACAGCGCGTTCACGCGATGGTGTTTTTTCAAAAATGAATTTAAAAGTAGATGTGTCGGCAATTGGTGTTTTTATTTTAATGGTGTCAACTGGTAAGGATATTTTTGCAGAAGGCGTATCCATCACAGGCTGATCAACTGCATTTGAAAACGTTGCATTACTGTTTTCAAAATATAATTTGTACACCCCCCATCCCATGCCGGCAAGCACCAATAAAATAATGAAAAATGCAAAAAACATTATTAATCCCCTGTCTGATTTTTTTTTCTTTTGTGATTCATAATAGCTGCCATGTTCAAAATCGGTTTCATGCACCATTTTATCTTTATCCTGTTTCAGTTTTAAATGTACCGGTGGCCCGGGATTGAAAATATATACGCCTGCATTGTTTAATGTCAATAAAGACAGAGTAGTAATGTTATTAATCACCAATATTGATAAATTGCCTTCCTTGTTCGAGGTATGATTCAATATCAGATGCAATTAGATTATTGTTTTTACCTGTGCCTGCAGCAATAAAGTCAATAAGCCCCTGCGAGGTTACGGCTTTTTTATCCATGGCGAAATTTGTTTCTCCTTCCTGAATTTCGCGTGTTGATTCATTATAAAATGCACTTCCTTTAATAAAAATGGTTCCAATTTTATGTAATGAAAGTTCCTTTTGAGTTTCCAGGTATTGAGCTAAAAAGTCATCGTATTTATTCACTGCAATTCTTTTTTAAAAATATTCTTAACAAAAGTAAAGGATAGAATTATCAAAAATAATTTTGTGGTAATTAATTTTGCAAATGCTTTCACAGGAAGAAGAAAATTTTTTGATTGATTGGGAATCTCGCCGGGAAAAAGAAAAAAAATGGTTGCGGCAACTTTTAATCGGGCTTCCCGTGGGGTTATTAATTGGCGCGGCCATAGTATTTTCGCTTATTTCAGGTTGGTACACACGGGCAGATATGGTAGCGAATTCCGAAATGAACCCATTTGTTTTTTTATTCGCAATCCTTGCCATTAGTTGTTTTACTGCCCTTTTCTTTAAGAGGAGCAAATGGGAACAAAACGAACAACTGTACCAGGAACTCAAAATTAAGAAAGAAAAAAAAGCTGCAGGCAATGCAGCAGAAGATCAAACGTTATAGTCTTATTATTTAATAATTAAAAATTAACCATGAAAAAATTGTTTCCTGTTTTATTGTTACCAATATTATTATCCGCTTGTGTAAAAGGCGTTGAACCTTGTACAAATGTTACTGTTGCTGCTGAAGAGCCACAGATAATTACTTTTTGCACCAATCATGGAATAGATTACTCGAAGGATACAAGCGGTTTATATTACCAGGTAATTGACCCCGGAACTGGCAATGCTCCATCACTTACATCCACGATCTCAGTAACGTATAATTCCACTTTCCTTGATGGAACTATATTACAAAATGTCACAACCCCCATTACCGGTGTTTTAAATCAATATATCACCGGCTGGCAAATTGGCCTTCAAAAGCTAAAAAAAGGCGGCCATATTAAATTAGTGATTCCATCTTCATTGGCTTATGGTTGTGGTGGTTACCTGGGCACAGTGCCACCAAATTCAGTCCTGTATTTTGATATTACACTTATTGACGTACAATAAAAGCTCAATATTTATATGATCTAAGGGAGCAAGGCCTCCCTTATTTTTTTGTATATAATTAAATCGCAAACCCTATCTTTGCGGCTCTCAAAAAAAAAGTAAACCCATTATAATTTATGCAACTCAAAGGTTTAGTGCGTTTTTTTACAGTAGCGCTCATTCTAATCTGCTTCTACCAATTATCCTTTACATGGATTGTTCACAATCACGAAAGCAAAATGAAGGACGTGGCGGCACAATGGATGAAAGCCAATTATCCGCAATCCCCGCAGGAAAAATACCCGAATAATAAAGAACTGCAA
>CAYXHX010000365.1:0-2868 GCA_964464835.1 uncultured Chitinophagaceae bacterium
AAATCCTAACACCGCAGCCTGCAATGTTTACTCCCATTGACATTAATCATTTCAATTCACCAATTAATTTTCCATCACAACCAAATCCCATTCTTAATTTCAACAATCCCATTGAACAGCAAAACCAACAACTCTTACAACAATACAATATGCTGCCCGGACAAATAAGCGATGAAAAAAGAGCAGCAATAAACGAAAGCATCAAACAAGACATTAATGATTTTGTAAACCCAAAAAGAAATAGCGAAGAAATGGAATGGCTTGCAAAATCACAATCGTACCGGCAGGCATATAACGAACTTTCAAAACTTAATCCTGATAGCTTTTCTATTACCAAAGCAGTGTTCACAATTGAAAATGCTTATTACGGCAACAAACTTTCTTATACTTCGCTTAATGCAGCACTTAAAGAAAGAGCAACACTTGTAAAACAAATTTTGCAGCGTGAAGGATTAAGTTCAAAAAATAATCTTGCATTAAACTATGGCATTCAAAAATTGTATTCGCAGCAAAACATTTTTTACAATTCAAAAACCAAACAAACCATTTCAGTACCAAAAATAAAATACGACTTTGATGATTTCATGGGAGAGAAAGATTATAGTAAAATGTTTGCATGGAAATTACTTGCAACAGGCAAAGGGCAATGCCATTCCATGCCATTATTGTATTTGATGATTGCAGAACAACTTAATGCAAAAGCATATTTATCTCTTGCGCCTGAACATTCATTTATACAATTTCTTGACAGGAATAAAAACATAATGAACTTTGAAACAACTAACGGCAATCTCGTTTCAAACACTTGGCTTGCGCAGAGCGGATATATCACAGCACAGGCTTTGCAAAACAAAACATATCTTGATACGCTATCGCAAAGAAAATTATATGCGCAAATGTTAAGCGATTTATTGCTCGGCTATCTTGATAATTTTTCTTACGATGATTTTGCAGAGCAAATGCGGCAAAGAATTTTACAAATCAATGCTGATAACACCACTGCATTAATTATTGATGCCAACATAAAAAGGCAAATTGCTTTTCAAAAAATAAAAGCAGCAGGCAGCCCTAAAGAAGATGATTTACCAAATTATCCTGATGCGTACAACGCATACTTGGATATGCAAACAGCATTTGAAAAAATTGATAACATAGGCTATCAGGACATGCCTAAAGAAGCTTATCAAAAATGGTTGCAGTCTATTGAAGAAGAAAAAAAGAAACAGGCAAACCAAGAACTGAAACAAAAAATGCAGAAAGAATTGCAGCAGTTAAAAAATCAAAAACCGGTTTTACAAAACAAAACCAAAGGATAACTAACTTTACAAAACAAGATTGACTATGCAAACAAAATTACTGTTCATCTTAATGCTTGTAACGGCAGCATGTATCACACATGCACAGGATTACAACCCATACAAATCAATCGGTAAAAAAGGAAAAATTGTAACTGCTTACGGCGACAGGTTTGTAGAAGTCTTTGACTACGATACTATACAGCGCATAGGCTCTGTGTTGTTTAACACAAGAACAAAAAAGATTGTAAAGTTTCTTGACACAGATACTGCATTTAAAAAATATTCTGACAACTCCGCTGCAAGCAGGTGGTACAGTGTTGACCCTATGGCAGAAAAATATTATTCTCAATCACCCTACAATTTTGCTTTAAACAATCCAGTTTTGTTTAATGACCCAAATGGTAAAGATGTTGACCCATCTCGTTTAAAAGGTATGGACAATATTGCCTTGAAAAATTTGCTTTCAACAAAAGCTGGTTATAAAATGATAGCTAAGTTTATGCCTAAAGGCAGTTCAATTACAATTAAAATTGGCGATAAAACAACAACATTTAATTTTGATAAGCAGGGAGCAAGAGCAAAAGATAATTTAGTTTTAGTAAGCACTCCAAATTCAGAAATGAACCCCGAAAGCGCTGGGGCAGCAGGATTGCCCAGAGATGGACTTACGAGAGAATATGAAAGAAAAAGCTATGACAAAGAAATCGGGGACGATAAAAATTATGACATAAAGGAAGGCGTTACTTATTTAGTGAATTTACGACAAGGTAATGATGAAGAAGGTGCTACAAATACCCTAACACACGAATTGGCAGTTCATGTTGACCCTAATGTGCAGAGAGTTCAGCAAATTGAAAATAAAGTTGTTGATGGTACATTAAAACCGGGTACGCAACAATATTTAAAGCAATTAGAAAATGTTCAAAATAGTGGTGCTAAAGACCATCAAAACTTAGGGCAAGGATTAAATACAAATTATCAAAATATTTCAGCTCAATTAGATAAGCTAAAAAATACTAATCAATATACAGAACTTTACAAGCAAGATGTTAAAGACAACAAATAATATTCAAAAAAAGATACAGCTTATTTTATTTACGGTTTGCTTTATTGTTATTTCCTGCAACCAACAAAACGCAAATGAAATATTTATTGTTCCCACCGATACAATGCCTATTTATAAAACAAGTAATTCAAACATTCCACCACCGCCACCACCTAATAGAGCTTATTATTTTCCCTCAAATTTCATAGTTGATACTGAAGGTGAAATTTTCTTTTACCAGCAACAAATTAAGCTAAATGATGATGAGGTACGCAATTGGAATACTCCCCCCCAATTCATTAATCTTAATCCAAATGATATTGTACAAGTTCCCGTCAATAGTATTGAAGAATTTATTAAACTCAATATTCTTAATAAAGACAGCTTAAAAAGATATGTTTCAATTGCGTCTGAAAAAGATACTATAAATTCAATTGGGCTTTCCAAAATAATTGCAATTTGTAAAGACAAGAAATACAGTATAAGATGGAAATTTAGAATAGCAACTCAAGAGGAAACAATAGT
>CAYXHX010000366.1:0-2866 GCA_964464835.1 uncultured Chitinophagaceae bacterium
TCTGAATACACTAAAGTGGGTGAAAATATTGACACCATCATTTTAGGTATAGATAAAGAAAACCGCAAATTGCAATTAGGACATAAGCAACTGGAAGAAGATCCATGGAATGCATTGTCTGAAACATTTGCAGTGGGCACCGAACACGAAGGGACAATCACCCGCCGCGATGATAAAGGCGCAACCGTTCAATTGGCTTACGGCCTTGAAGGTTTTGCTCCAAACCGCCACCTCACAAGAGAAGATGGTAAGAGCATTGGCGCTGATGAAACGGCCAATTTTGTGATCATCGAATTTGACAGGAATGAAAAAAGAATCATTCTTAGCCATAGCCGCATTTGGGAACAGGCACAGGCTGCAGAAGAGGAATCACAGAAAAAAGAAGCAAGGGTAGAAGCAGAAAAAACCAAGAAAGCAGTGAAGAATATTCAGAGCAAAGTGGAAAAAACAACACTCGGCGATTTAGGCGCATTGGCTGAAATCAAAGAGAAGTTGAAGCAGGAAGAAGGAAATAAAGACGCTGATAAAACTGCTGAATAATTTTTAATTGAACATTTCAAAGCCTGCTGTTTAAAAAACGGCAGGCTTTTTTTATTCCCAAAATTAGTATGAAAAAAATGACATGCTAAATCAACATGTATTAAATTTGAAATCACTTTGTAATGATCATTCATATAAGAAACATACAAGAGGATGATAATGTGCAGGTAGCCAAACTCATTCGAAATGTTTTTGACGAACATGGTGCGCCACAAACAGGAACTGTTTATTCCGATTCTACAACGGACAATTTGTTTGCGCTCTTTCAACAAGAAAGATCCATATTTTGGGTTGCTGTAATGGATGATGAAATAGTAGGTTGTTGCGGTATTTACCCGACTGAAGGCTTGCCGGGAAATTGTGCTGAGTTAGTAAAATTTTATATTTTAAAAAAAGCAAGAGGGCAAGGTATTGGCAAAGCATTGATGGAGAAAAGTATTGCATCGGCGATTGAAATGGGATATTCAGAAATCTATATTGAAAGCATGCCGCATTTTGCCAATGCTGTACGGATTTATGAAAAGCAAGGATTTGAAAAACTTCCAAATCCCATGGGCAATTCTGGGCATACGAGTTGTACAATTTGGATGAAGAAAAAACTTGGGTAAAAATTAGAGCTAACATAATTTTCACCTGGGCAAGAAAAATCAACATTAACATGTGAACAATAAAAAAATAATAATGCGCTCAACAATTTTAATTGTTTGTTTATCATTCAATATTTTTTTCAGCAAATAAAATTTCAAGGATGAGAATATGTGTACGACTTTTTCTTGATGTATAATTCAACAATAATGAAAAGATTAATTCTTTGTTTCGTATTTCTTATCAGTGAGCAATTACAATCTTATGCACAAGACTCAATTCAATTAAATTATCATCTTATAAATGACAGTATTCAGTTTGAATTTAGGAATGCATCCACAGATACATTTTATATATTTAGCAGTTATTTAAATCCAAATGTATATTTTAATAAATACCTAAATCGAGTTTCTCAAAAAGAAAATACTTTGAATATTTCTCTTTTGCCTATTATATCTCATGTATATACTTTAAAGACGGATGTTATTTTTTCAGGTGATGAACAAATTATTAAGCCTTTCCAATTTATATATGAATTTATTAGTTTAGCACCTGGTGAAAAATTGTATATAACTCTTCCTTTTAATGAATTTAAAAAAAATATTCTTAATCAAAATAAGGTAATTGTTGATTTTGATCCGGATAAAAATTTTAAAAAGAAATGTATTAGGTATTTAAATAAACCACAATTGGCTTCTTTAAATAAAATACAATTTGAATTTGCTGTTTATCAGAAAATAACATTACTGATTACAAAAGCTGCCGAAGCAAATGATTCTAAAAAATTTGTAATCCAAGCTAAATCTTATAGAATTAAAACTGTTCAATTGCCATTTTAAATTTTTTTTCAAGCATTGACTTCATATAAACTGAAATAATATTTATAGCTTAGTACCATGGATTTCATCAACCGAAATACTATCCCATACAAAAACAAAAACATCACCTGCAACTTTTTGAACTTCCCCAAAACCGTTGCTGTTACAGTTTTCTTTATCCAAAACCTTAAATAAGTTACCATGAAAATTTATTTAGTTTCAACAATTCTACTTTCTATCTCAGTAAGTTGCTGTTCTCAAAAAATAACACAGGGGAAATATATTAACAAGGCTAACAATAGTTATCTGGAAATTGACAAAAATAATAACTATTATTTTTCTGACATCGGCGATGTACACGGGCTATCCATGTTTTCTAAAGGGAAGGTTATACTTAAAAATGAGGAAGTTACTTTTATTCCTGATAGCTCATATTTTTTTCACTTCGATGTTTTAAAATATTATTTTGACTCTACACTTAAAGACGATAGAAAAATTATTCTAGAGAATTTGAACAGCCGTTTATCTGGATTTGAATTTAGTTTTGATAATGGTTTATCAAATTCAATTATACAATTTGATAGCAATTATGCAATTACTTATAAGCCGTCATTTCCTTCTTATCAGGATGGTTCGCTCACTTTAAAAGCTATTCTCAAAGACAGTATTGTAATCCTTCCTCGCCCCTTGCATAATTATATTGTAAGTAATACAATTAGCTTTTTTGATATAAACGAAGATGACCCTGAAAATAAAAGATGGAATGTTTTAATTTTGAAAGTTAATATTAATAAAAGCATGTTTGCATTCACTATTTTACCGGCTTGCATTTTGGATGGAAAAAAATTAAAAGAAAAAAGCTGTCCTATCTACGAATTAAGTGAGCAATAATCACTATGTCTTGCATCGTCACTCGTAGAAGG
>CAYXHX010000367.1:0-1600 GCA_964464835.1 uncultured Chitinophagaceae bacterium
ACGTAGGCATGATCCTTTCATTATTATTTACATCCTGCAAGTAATTGATAAGGTCCTGAACAACGCGTATTTGTACATCCTGTTGTGATACTAAGTCCTGGATTGCAGCATTTGTTTCAACCAAAGCTTTGGATTGCACATCCAGGTCAGTAAGGCTATTACTTTTCTTAAAACCTTCAATATCTTTATCAATGGAACCCAATTCTTTGGAAACACCCACAAGCCTTGAATCAATAAATGCAATCGTACTATCAGCTACCCGGTTGTTTTCTGTAAGGCTGCTTTCTACATAAAGCCTGATAATTTTATTCAGGATATCTTCCCCTTTTCTTGGGATGGAAACATCCACGTTTAAATCAATGGTTGTAACGTCTTCACTGGTAACCATAGCCGTTACATTATCCACATACTCATTCATATAGGTATCGCCATACGTATTAATTTTCATTCCTAACTGGTGTGTAGAATCTTTTTCATCTACCAGAGGATTTTTTACTAAAACCCATTTGCCATATTTGAACGTAAGCGTATCACCCCATGTGGCCTGGAAACTGCTATCTGTATTTTGATCAACAAAAGATATTTTATTTTTATTGATTCTAATATCGTATTCGATTGGGTCATCCAATTTATTGGCGAGAGAAATCAATGTTATAAAAAAAGGTGATTTATCATAGCTCTCCTGGTAACGGATATCGCCTTGTGCCCAATAGGTCACATTTAGCTGAAGATCTTTAATTGTTTGATTTAAGATAGTGCGTGATTGAATGATCTGTAATTCATTATTCACGTCAGTTTGAGTTGAAAACAAACCAAGATCTGTCAGCAGTGAACTTTCGCTCAGGCCGGCAGAAGTTTTATTACCATTTTCACCATTAAAGTATGGCTATACCAAAGCACAGTATGCCTGATAAAACATACCAATACCAATTTCCCAAAACTTTTGCAACGAGGTATTTAAAATCAAAATCGTTTCCTTTTTCATTATATACCTGTATATGCGTGCTATTCTGATCCTGCATTGTAATTTTTTATTTAATTGAAAACTTCAATAGTTATTAACGGAATAAAACCCGTGATGTTAAAATAACCAGGAGAGATAAAGTAGCCCCGATTATTGCAATGTCTCTCGTTCTATAAGCATTCGTGCTCTCAACCCTTGAAGCTGTTGGTTCTACATAAATCACATCATTAGGGCGTAGATAAAAATAAGGTGAACTGATAGAAGAAGTGTTATCCATATCAAGGCGGGTAATTTCTTTTTGGCCGTTTATATCTCTTATCAGCATTACATTGTCTCTGCGCCCATAAATAGTGATATCTCCGGCAAGGCCTAATGCATCTATTACTGTAGGTTTTTCATTTGGAATAATATAGGTTGAAGGATTTTTCACTTCACCTAATATTGTTACTTTAAAATTTGCAAAACGCACATTTACAACGGGCTCTTTGAAATAAACAGCAACTTTTGATTGTATAAGATCCCTTACTTGTTCAGTAGTCAACCCTTTCACCAATACATCACCAACATAAGGCATATGCACTTTTCCTTCTTTATTGACAAGATAACCAGCAACAATCAATTGACTTCCGCCTAATG
>CAYXHX010000367.1:1610-1832 GCA_964464835.1 uncultured Chitinophagaceae bacterium
ATACCTGGTTTGCAGCAGGGTCAATTGTTTGCACCGTAATATTTAAAATGTCATCCACATTCACAATTGGTGAAGAGAAAGCCGGTAATGGCACATTCTTTACCTGGGATGTTGAATCAGGTACATCTTTAAAATATGCGATGCGTTCTGTTTTACATGAAAACAGGACGATAACCAATGAAATGAAGAGAAAAGAAGTGGTTAGTTTTGCCGTTGTTTTAA
>CAYXHX010000367.1:1853-2845 GCA_964464835.1 uncultured Chitinophagaceae bacterium
TGTAGATAAATGTATTTTTTAAAAAATTCGTACAAATGTAATTGCCCTTTTCATTTGCGCCAAAAACAAATTCCTTTGAAGCAATACAAAATATGTTAAACCTTTGCTTTTCAATTGATTTATTAAGAAGATAAACGTGCATGAATTATTTTTTCAGGATTATACTATCTTGTTTTTTTCCAATATTAAAAGTTGTATCCTTATTTCCAATACCCATTGCTTTCATCCGTGAAGCAATAAGGCTGGAAAATAAATCAGCTCCTTTAGTATTTAAGTGTACAAGATCATAAAAATATTTTCTTTTTATAAATGCAGTATCAAAAGAATAATCCCAAATCTCCACATTATATTTATCCAAAATCTTTTTCGTCTCTATCATAGATGGTGTTGGTGGTGCCGGCAAAGCATAAATAGGCGAAATAATTACAATCAATGGCACATGATGTTCTGTAACCGTTTTTACGAAAAATTCTAATTTTTCTTTTGCATATTCACTCACATCAGATTTTGCTGCATCCACCACTTTTGGGTCTTCATCAACCTTGGCGCCGTGTAACGGTTGATACCCATTTATATTATCGTTTTTGGTGCGGTTTGAATTGCGGATAATACTTGCTATCATGGAATTATATGTATACAACTTTGAAATTTTTGCTTTGATTAATTCTTTCGGAAATAATTCTTTTGCGAGTGATTCAAAATTTTTATTTGTAGTAATATAAGGTAAGATCATCGCTGATAATACATCATCTCCACCCTGGCCGCTTTTCCAGGATAATTCTTTGGGTGAAATATCCAATACTACTGCTTTTGGAGTGCTTTTTTCAAATGCTGCTGAAATAATAGCAGCGTGATAAATAATATTTGAAGCATTTCGCCCGCAATTGTATGCAGTTAGCCCGAGGCTATCTGTAAAAATTGCACAATTATATGTATGCACCGCTCTTGAACTTCCATAAAACAAAATGTCTTCAGTAGGGTTATCCAAGGCA
>CAYXHX010000368.1:0-2832 GCA_964464835.1 uncultured Chitinophagaceae bacterium
TCTGTTCTTGGTTCAAGCTCATGCTCCTGTTCATAAGCCTTATAGGCTTTTTTGGATTTATTGTACGTACCGTTTTTATTTTGGGGAAGCCTTACAAGCCGGCCTTGTTCAGCCAATGCCTGCAAAATAGATTGGCGGATCCACCAAACTGCATAAGAAATAAATTTAAAGCCTTTGGTTTCATCAAAGCGTTGAGCGGCTTTAATCAGGCCGAGGTTCCCTTCATTGATCAGGTCACTTAAAGATAAGCCCTGGTGTTGGTATTGCTTCGCCACAGATACCACGAAACGCAGGTTGGCCTGAACCAATTTATCCAAAGCACGCTGATCGCCCATTTTAATTCTTTGGGCTAAAGTGGTTTCTTCCTCCGGTGTGATCATGGATATTTTGGAAATCTCCTGTAAGTATTTTTCTACGGCTTGTGAATCACGGTTGGTGATTTGCGTAGCGATTTTGAGTTGCCTCATATTATTGGATGCTTTTTAATTGAATGATAATAGATATGAAAAAAGCCATAAAACGAATTCCTGTTTTAACAAACTTTCTACAAAATTCAGGAATAAGCCGCGCAAAGGTACGAAAAATTTCCTTATGAGCAATGAAATGATTTGCCAAATTATTTTTATTCCTTACCTCTATTTCAATTTTTTCCTGAGAAAACTTACTTTTATCAAATTCCTTTAAATACCACAAAAACCATGCAGATTGATTATCGTTCGGACACTGTGACAAAGCCCGGCTCGGCAATGAAAAAGGCCATGACTGAAGCCTTGTTGGGTGATGACGTTTTTGGAGAAGATCCAACCGTAAATAAGCTCCAGGTAAAAATGGCTAAAATGTTCGGATTTGAAGATGGCTTATTTTGCCCAAGTGGCACAATGACCAATCAAATTGCCATTAAATGCCATACAAGCCCGGGAGATGAAGTTATTTGTGATGAAAATTCACATGTCTATCAATATGAAGGAGGGGGAATTGCTTTTAATTCGGGATGTTCAGTACGGCTTTTACAGGGCAATCTTGGCCGCCTGAATGCAACACTTATTGAAAATGCCGTCAACAATAATAATGATATACATAAAGCGATTTCCTCGCTGGTGTCTTTAGAAAATACTTCGAATCGCGGTGGAGGCGCTTGCTATGATTTCTCCACATTCAATACAATAAAAAAAGTTTGTGATAAAAATGCATTAAAACTCCATCTTGACGGGGCAAGAATTTTTAATGCCATCATTGCCAACAATGAAAATGCAAAAGCCTATGGAAAAATATTTGACAGCATTTCTGTTTGTTTAAGCAAAGGCCTTGGCGCACCTGTTGGAAGTGTTTTATTGGGAAATAAAAAATTTATAGAAAAAGCAAGGCGTTTCCGAAAAGTTTTTGGGGGTGGAATGCGGCAGGCAGGAATGCTTGCAGCCGCTGGTATTTATGCACTTGATCATCATATAAAAAGATTAGCAACAGATCATCATCATGCGAAAGCAATTGCAGAAATATTGCAAACAAAAAATTTCGTTGGCACCATTTTACCGGTAGAAACCAATATTATCATTTTTGAAGTAATGAGCAAGTTTAAAAATGCACATGAATTTATTGAATTATTAAGAAGAAAAAATATATTGGCTATCCCTATGTCGAAAACACAAATAAGAATGGTTACACACCTCGACATCACAGAAAAAATGGTGCAAAAAACAATCAACGAAATCGAGAAAATATAATATTCAAATTTTAAATAAATAGAAATGTTACCAAAGATTGACCCCACTAAAACACAAGCCTGGAAAGCGCTTACACAGCATTATGCTGAAATGAAAACAGCACAAATGAAAAAAATGTTTGCCGATGACCCGAAACGTTTTGAGCATTTTTCTTTACGCTTCGATGAAATGCTTTTTGATTTTTCAAAAAATATTATTTCTGCTAAAACAATGGAGCACCTGCAACAATTGGCGGCAGAAACCAAAGTGGAAGCGGCTATTGGAAAAATGTTTTCAGGTGATGTTATCAATGAAACCGAAGGCAGGTCTGTATTGCATACAGCGCTAAGAAATTTTTCCGGGAAACCTGTTTATAGTGAAGGAAAAGATGTAATGCCCGAAGTGCATGCTGTACAGGAACAAATGAAAAATTTTTGCAAATCTATTCATTCAGGAAAACATACAGGTTACGATGGCAAAAAAATAAAATACATTGTAAATATTGGTATTGGTGGTTCCGATCTCGGCCCGCAAATGGTGACAGAAGCATTGAAACCTTATTGGCAAGAAAGCATTCAACCATATTTTGTAAGCAATGTAGATGCTTCACAAATTGCTGAAATTTTTAAAAAAATCACGCCGGGAGAAACAATTTTCCTAATTGCATCAAAAACATTTACAACACAGGAGACCATGACGAATGCGCATTCTGCGCGCAAATGGTTTTTGGAAAATGCAAAAGATGAAAAACATATTGCTGCACATTTTGTTGCTTTAAGTACGAATGAAGAAGCTGTAATACAATTTGGTATTGATCCAAAAAACATGTTCCGCTTTTGGGATTGGGTGGGTGGCCGTTATTCATTGTGGAGCGCCATTGGTTTATCCATTGCATTAACAATCGGCTATGATCATTTTGAACAATTATTAAAAGGCGCTTATGCCACGGATCAACATTTTCAAACAACATCATTTGAAAAAAATATTCCTGTAATCATGGCATTAATTGGTTTATGGTACACCAATTTTTTTGGCACACAAACGGAAGCCATCTTGCCTTATGATCAATACATGCATCGCTTCCCGGCATATTTTCAGCAAGGCAATATGGAAAGTAATGGAAAATATGTGA
>CAYXHX010000369.1:0-2820 GCA_964464835.1 uncultured Chitinophagaceae bacterium
AAAGAAAAAGGTGAAGCAATTAGTATCGGCGTTCATTGCAATGCAGTGCTTTTATTGAAAAGGTTGCTTGAAAGAAATATCATTCCTGATACATTGACCGATCAAACATCTGCACATGATCCATTGGTTGGATATGTTCCGCATACCTTAACGAATGATGAAGCAAATGAACTTCGTGAAAAAGACCCGGAAAAATATATTGAACTTTCTTATGACAGCATGAAGCTGCATGTAGAAGAAATGCTGGCATTGCAGAAAAAAGGGGCTATCACTTTTGACTATGGAAATAATATCCGGGCACGTGCCAAAGAAAAAGGCCTTGAAAATGCTTTTGATTTTCCCGGTTTTGTCCCAGCCTATATTCGTCCATTATTTTGTGAAGGAAAAGGCCCATTCCGTTGGGCTGCATTAAGTGGTGACCCAAATGATATTGCTGAAACAGATAAAGTGATCAAACAACTTTTCCCCGAAAATATTTCTTTAATGCGATGGCTTGACCTTGCAGAAAAAAGGATTGCTTTCCAGGGATTGCCTGCGAGAATTTGTTGGCTTGGCCAGGGCGAAAGAGAAAAAGCAGGGCTTGCTTTCAATGAGCTTGTACGTACCGGAAAAGTAAAAGCGCCAATTATCATTGGCCGCGATCATTTGGATACGGGTTCTGTGGCAAGCCCAAACCGCGAAACCGAAGCCATGCTTGATGGTAGTGATGCAGTTGCAGATTGGCCTTTGTTAAATGCTTTGGTAAATACAGCTGGCGGGGCGAGTTGGGTGAGTTTGCATCATGGTGGTGGAGTGGGAATGGGTTATAGTATCCATGCCGGAATGGTTATTTTGGCGGATGGCACAGATGCAGCGGCAGCAAGGCTTTCCCGCGTTTTACGAAATGACCCGGGAATGGGAGTGATCCGTCATGCAGATGCAGGGTATGATATTGCCAAAGATTACGCACGTAAATATAACCTTGATATAAAACAACGTTTGGGTTAATGCATTTACCGGGCTGATATTCTTTCTTTACTTTAGCATTCCATGCTGCATAAAAAGAATATTTTTTTCCTGTTTGCTTCCATTATTTTTTTGGCGGCTTTTTATTTGTATAATCCTTTTGCTTTATATTTTCAAAGCGATGATTTTATTCATATTAACTGGAGCCGTGAAGGAATTATTTTCCAGGACAATTCCTTCAGGCCTGTTTGTGATATATCTATCATGCTGGATTATTTTTTATATGGAAAAAATGCATGGGGCTTTCATTGTACAAATCTAATTCTTCACTTGATCGCTTCTGTTCTGACAGGTTACCTGTGTGGAATATTCGTTGAAAAATTTTTTTATAAAAATGCTCAAACCCGTATCACATCTATTTCATGTGGTATTGTTTTCTTCATTTACGCATCACATAGCGAAGCTGTTTTTTGGATACTTGGCAGGTCAGCAATTTTGGGGACTATCTTTTCTTTACTTTTTATTATCGGGTTTTTACAAAAAAATAAAAGCCGAAAATTTGTTTTTCTCTACATCATAACCTGGATACTTGCATTATTGAGCTATGAATCTTGTTGGGTACTGCCAGTGTTTGTTTTTATGTATTCATTTGTAGATACGGATAAAAACAAATGGAAACATCTTGCAGTGGTGCTGATTATTTTTATTGCCTATATTTTTACAAGGTATTATTTCATTCGGCAGGTTTTGGGAAATTATGAAGGAGAAACTATATTTTCAGGAGATTGGAAAATGTTGATCCTGCATTTTTTATTTTTAATTACACGTAGTTTTCTTCCCTGGTATAAGGAAAATGTAGTTTCATTTTTCGGATTGATTGTGTTGTTTTTATTTTTGGCAATACTCTTTTTTTCTTTGCAAAAAACGATTCGAAAAAAGGCCGGATTCATTTTTATATTATTCGTGGTAAGCCTTGCGCCTTATATTTCATTGGGCATTGATACGAATGGGGTAGAAGGAGAACGCTTCCTGTATTTTCCCACGGTATTCCTTTGCATATTCATCTTGATGATTATTCATTTTTCAACTATAAAAATTTTTTATAAAAAAATATGGTTGTTTTTATGCTGCGTGTTACAGTTATTGATACTACAGGAAAATTCAAAGAATCAACAATTTGCAGGAGACTTAGTAAGAAAAATATTACATGAAATTTCAGCAGTAGATGTTTCTAAAAAAATAATTGTCAAAGATTTGCCGCAATGCCAATATGGTGCGCTTATTTTCCGGGATGGCTTACCAGAAGCAACTGGATGGCTGATACATCCGAAACTGGGGAAAAATATAGTAATTGTTTCATTGCGAAGTGAAGTATTGCCTTTGGAACAAAATTATAAAGTGCAATATCTAAAAGTTGAATCAAATGATACAGTTCTGTTCAAATTTTCTGATTCAGTTTTATTGGTTTCCATGAGTGATATTTCTCGTTGAAAGTTGTACATTTCTTTGAATGTATTTTCCCATCATATCAAACTCAATATTTACCCAATCATTTATTTTTAAGAAATGCAAATTGGTATTGTCAAATGTGTATGGGATAATGGAAACGGAAAACTCATTTTCCGTAATATCAAAAATGGTCAGGCTGATACCGTTTAATGCAATCGAACCTTTTTCTATAATTAATGAAGCGAATTTCAAGGGAATTTCAAAACGATAATTATGGCTGCCATTCTTATCGGTAATATTTTTGCAAACCGCTGTACAATCTGTATGGCCCTGCACAAGATGCCCGTCAATCCTGCCATTCAGTTGCATACATCGTTCCAGGTTGAGTACATCGCCCGTTTCAATTTTTGAAAGATTTGTTTTGGC
>CAYXHX010000370.1:0-2563 GCA_964464835.1 uncultured Chitinophagaceae bacterium
CAATGATAAAACCACATTAACAGCTATTGGCATTGGCGCTATTGACAATTTTAGTTTTGCACCCACCAAAAAATCTACTCCGGAAAATATTTATGTGCTACGTTCAACACCTTACGTAAATCAATGGACATATACTTTAGGCTTTACGCTCAACAGAAAAATTAAAAATGGCTTTATGAATTTTATTGTGAGCAGAAATATGTTTGAAACCACACTCGACAAATTTCAAGACCAAAATAAAATTGAACAAAACAGAACATTGTTCGTTAAATCGCATGAAGCTGAAAATAAATTCCGGTTCGATTACAATAAGTTAATAAACGGCTGGCGCCTATCTGCCGGTTTAGATGCCCAATATGTAGGGTATGCCGGTGATATATTTAATAAAATATCCAATGAAATAAGGGACAGTAGCGGCCATATTATTTCGCCGGAAAAAACCATTGCATTTAACAGCAGCATCAATTTTTGGAAATACGGTTTTTTTGCGCAGGCAGCAAAACGGTTTTTAAATGATAATCTACTTTTGTCAGGTGGTTTTCGCAGCGATATGAATAGTATGACCATTACAGGAAACAATCCATTGAAAACTTTTTCTCCACGGCTCTCGGCTTCCTACAGAATAAATAATGAATGGAACATCAACGCATCCACAGGTATTTATTTTAAAGCGCCCATTTATACGGCATTGGGTTTCAAAGATTCTGCCGGGAATTATATTAATAAAGACATGGATTATACCCGTTCCACACATTTTGTTTTAGGTACGGAATATATGCCTAAAAATTCATTGCGTTTTACATTAGAGGGCTTTTATAAAAAATATAGCGACTATCCTGTATCAGCCGCAACCGGTGTTTCAATGGCTAACCAGGGTACGCAATTTGGTTCAGTAGGAAGTGAACGTATATTAACAACAGGTAAAGGCGAGGCTTATGGTTTTGAAATTTTTGCGCAGCAAAAAATGACTAAAAAATTATTTTATGTAGTAAGCTATTCTTATGTGGTAAGCAAGTTTTCGGGAACGGACGGGAAGCTGATTTCTTCATCCTGGGATAACCGGAATTTATTGTCTGCAACAGTTGGCTATAAGATGAAAAAGAATTGGGAACTCGGATTAAAATATCGTTTTGCAGGTGGCAATCCTTACACGCCATTTGATTTGACCGCTTCTCAACAAAATTATATGTTACTTGGTCAGGGTATTCCGGATGTGGCTTTGCTCAATCAAAAAAGATTGTCGAATTATAATCAGCTCGATTTTCGTATTGATAAGAAATTCTATTTCAGAAAAACATCTTTAAGCATTTATCTGGATATTCAAAATCTGCTGATGCAGAAAAACGAAACCAATCCCAGTTATACTTTCAAACGCAATGCAAACAATACCGGTTTTGAAACTACTAACGGACAGCCCATTGAGTTTAACGGAAGCAATGCTATCCCTGTAATTCTTATCAATAAGACCGGCCATCCACTACCATCATTTGGAATTATATACGAGTTTTAATTTTTTAAAAAAATTTATCCCCACCTTTTATCATGAATTTATCAGGCATAATACTTATCGCTATGTTGCTTTTGGGCACCGCATCTCCTTTGGTAGCGTTATATGCAGCATCACTGGCAAAGAAAAAAAATTACAGAAGTCATAAGCGTACACATAAAACATTGTTTGCAGCAATGGCCTTTCTGGTAATCATTTTTGAAATGAATATGATTTTTTCAAAAAGCGGTGGCTCCTTACCCGATAATAATCCGCTCATAGAAACTCCTTTTTTTTCGACCCTTTTAACCGCACACATCATTGGTGCGGTGATTACATTCGTTATTTGGGGCAGTATCCTTTTTATTTCATTATGGAAATTTAAAAATGGTCTTCCGGGAAAGTTTTCCAGGGTTCATAAAACATTCGGTTATATCACTATCCTGGGGCTTTTCTATATAGCAGTTACAGCGTTGTTGATTACTACTATTGCGTATATTTTTTAGAAAGTAGTATTTTTTATGTTCCTGTAACCGGTTAATGATTGTTGCGATCTGACTTTTATTTTTTTGTTTTCAAATAATCTGCCACCGCCTGGTATGCAGGTAATGAATACGCATCATTGGCGCTATTGGCAGCTACAGGATGAGATGCCAAACGCACAATCACCATTGCTGCTTTAGGGTCAATGTAAATGGTTTGTCCATACACACCTCGTGCAGTAAAAGCACCGTGGGCATTTTCCGTCATCCACCACATATCTCTGTATGACCATCCTTTGAGCATCGGGTGATCAGACTTCGCAAACGCTTCTTTGCTTCCTCCTTTCTCAATATCTTCCACTGCTTTTTTAGGAATGATCTGTTTACCTTTCCACACACCTTTGTTTCTGATGAGTTCACCAAACCGGGCCAGGTCACGAAGACCTGCATTGAAACCGCCTCCGGCAAAGGGTGTTCCAAGTGCATCCACCTGGTAGAATGCTGATTGTTCCATTCCCATTTGGCTCCATATTTTTTCGGACAATAAAGTGGATAGCGATTTGCCGGTAACTCTTGAAATAATCCAGCCCAACGC
>CAYXHX010000370.1:2589-2798 GCA_964464835.1 uncultured Chitinophagaceae bacterium
ACTTCACACTGCACCCATCGTAGCTCCGTCGCACATCGGCATTCACGGTTTTGTAACCAAATGCTTCACCATGTTTGCCTTGTTTTTTTACGGTTTCCAGGTAAGCGTAATATCCCACCGGCCCTTTATAATCTTTTGGTTTTGGCAATGGATTTCCTGCCGCAGAAAAAGTCCATACTTCCGCATTAGGGTCTGCATAATCTTCGCTG
>CAYXHX010000371.1:0-2786 GCA_964464835.1 uncultured Chitinophagaceae bacterium
CAGCTTCTTGTAACTACATCCCAAGTCCTGCCATTTGGTGTACGGGTGATATATTGAACATAATAAAAACCGCCAAAACCATTTCCGGGCAGCCATATCGTGGTATTGCTTGAAGGTGTTACCGGTTCATTCATCAGGTTATAGCAAAATATGTTATGATGATTTTTAGCTACACTTGCAACAGCATTCCAAAATATAGCCTGAGTAGCCCATCTTGCTTGCTCATCCATTGCATCATACCAGGCTGGTTGTTCTTCCTTTACATACGCCCCTAAACCTGTAATATCTACATACATTCCATAAATGCCTGCAAAGCTTAATAAGTCTCCCAACCTTGAAAGGTATTGTTGATTGGGTGTTACAGCATCCATCATGAGACGATTGTATTGCAAGTGAATACGGATTACATTTATTCCCAGGCCTTTCATTTCACGGATATCCTGTTGAATGATTTCCCAGTTTGCTGGATCTGTCCAATTATCATCAACCAATCTTAGTTCATTTGTACCTGTATAATTTGCGCCCCATGGTGTAAAGATTTTTCCATTTACATCCATAAAATTTTTACCTACTATTTGTAATGGTTGAAGGTCATAGGATTTTTCAATGATTGTATTATTAAAAGTTATTGGCCTTCCATTATATGAAGTAGGAAAAGTGGCAATGCCCGTAATAGCAACAGGCCCTTTCAATGTGACAAAATTTCGTGTAACATAACTGCCTCTTTTTAATTTAAAAGTTTGTGTAGTTGTTTTATTCCCTGCTACTAATTCATAATTGACAACAAGGTCGGTACCAAGGCGCAGGGATTTGGTGGAATCGGCGCCCGGGCTTACCCATAAAGCAATTTCATAGTTGTATGAACTGTTTTTAACCTGGTCCAATTTGCGGATGGCTGTATGTACCTGGTAAACTGCAATGGCTGATTCATTTTTTAAAAATAAATCTTCTGTTTGTTCTGTTGAAATGATTTCCTTTTTACAGGACTGGAAAAAGAGGCCGAAAAACAGGACAAAGATTCCTGGTCTAACAAATATTTTACGCATATATTTTGATGTTGGTGAGAAAACATGGTTCCTATTTCAATGGATAGTTATTAAAGTTAAAATAAATCCACTTAAATGAAAAAATATTTTCTATTTGCATGCGCAGTAATGTAAATTTATTTCAATCCCAAAGTCTCCATCAGGCTTTCTTTACGGGATTTTGAAACAATGAGTTTTTCGCCATTATCCATCAACAAATATCCGCCATCTACTTTATAAAAATGGGTGATGTGGATGAGGTTTACAACCGTACTATGATGAATGCGGTGAAATAAATTTGCAGGCAATGTTTCTTCCACATCGCGCAATGTTTTTGAAATGATTAATTTCCTTTTATCGGTGAGGTGTATGTGTGTGTAAGATCCATCTGCACTTACATAAATAATTTTATCCGCTTCAATAAATTCATACCCATCCCGCCCTGGAAATGCAATCCGTTGCATCAGAGCAGGTTTTTTCATATTGTGTAAAAGGTTATTGATATTTTCCCCACCTTTTTGTTTATTGATTTTTTCAATAGCTCTTCTCACGGCTTCCTGCAAATCACGTGCATCAATGGGTTTCAGCAAATAATCAATGGCGCTTATACGGAATGCCCTGGCAGCAAACTGGTCATAAGCTGTGGTGAAAATTATGGCAAACTTAATTTCATCCAGAACATCGAGCATTTCAAAACCACTCATCCAGGGCATTTGTACGTCTAAGAAAACTATATCGGGTTGATGATTTTTTATGGACAGCAAACCTTGTTTTGGTGAAATGCAGGTGTCCACAATGTCTATTTCTTTACAATATTTTTGTAAATCAAAGGCAAGGCTTTCAATACAATTTTGTTCATCATCTATGATTATGGCGCGCATCAATTTTCCTGTATTTTAAATGTGATGATCACTTTTGTCCCCTCCGGTTTACCTGAGGCGTCTTTTTTGTCAATGATCGTAATTTTATCTTCGCGATTGTTCAACAATTTATCCAGGTGAAGCCTTGTCTTTGTAAGCCCGATCCCTCTTGATTCATACGTGGATTCGTACGCGGATTTAAATTTTTTTGACGTTTCCCTGCCGATACCGCTATCATCTATAATGCAATTGATAAAACCATTTATATTTTTTATTGAAATATTTACTGTGCCTCCTCCTGCTTTGGGAACCATGCCATGCCAAATGGCATTTTCAATAAACGGCTGAATGATTAATGCGGGCACTGTAATATCTTTCAGGTCAATTGATTTATCTATATCAAAATTAAATTCAAGTTTTTCTCCAAACCTCATTTTTTCAATTTCGGTATAAAATTTACAAGTTTCGATTTCTTCATACAAACTTATTTCACGTTTATCGGAATTTTGAAATAAAGTCCTGATTAGTTTTGAAAAAACGGTTAAGTAATTCACCGCTGTTTCATTCTCATTTTTATTGATCAGTGATTTGATGGAGTTAAGGCTATTAAAAATAAAATGTGGGTTCATCTGCGCGCTCAGGGCTTTTGCTTCCAGTTCAAGCAATGCTCTTTCATGCATCATTTTCAATTTTTCTTTTTTTCTAATGGAAGCCACACGCCACCAAAACAAATAAAAAATAATGCAGATAGCCAATGTGGCACATATTACTTGAAACCAAATGGTCTGCCAGAAAGCAGGAATAATTTCAAATGAATATTCGCTTGCCGGTTGATCCCAATGGCCGCCTTCCATTTGTGCTTTTAGCCTGAAAATATATTTGCCCGGCCGAAGTTTGGAAT
>CAYXHX010000372.1:0-2131 GCA_964464835.1 uncultured Chitinophagaceae bacterium
GTTTATCAAAACCTAAAAACCTTTCATGGGATGAAGCAGCTGTTTATATGCTTTCCGGCGCAACTGTTTACAGAATGCTTTTCAAATATCCGCCACATACTGTACAACCCGGTGATGTAGTATTGATATGGGGTGGAGCAGGTGGTTTGGGCACTATGGCAATACAACTTGTAAAAATGGCTGGAGGTACTCCAATAGTTGTTGTAAGTTCTTCAGAAAAAGAACATTACTGTTCATCTTTAGGTGCATTGGTTATTAACCGGAAAGAATTCAATCATTGGGGTGCATTAATGCATGGCTCACTTATGCCGGACACGCAGGAAATATGGCGCTCACAGGCAAAATTATTTCTAAAAAAAATAGTGGCATTGACAGGCGGGCGATTGCCGAGAATAGTATTGGAGCACCCGGGAGAATCAACAATGCCCACATCTTTATACGTGTGCGATAAAGAAGGTATGGTTGTAACCTGCGCAGGCACAACCGGCTATCTGGCTACATTTGATGTACGTTATTTATGGTTGCAAAGAAAACGGATTCAAGGCTCACACTATGCCAATGCAGAGGATTGTAATGAACTCAATCAATTGGTAATGGATGGAAAAATAAAGCCGGTTTTGTATGAAACAGTTTCATTGGAGGATTTACCCATTGCACTTCAGAAAATGTATGACAATACACACCAGGGAAATACGGCCATTAGGATTGGTTATTAAAAATTTATTTGAAATTTAGACTCTGTCAACTAAATTAACTGCTGCATGGTTTTCAATTCGCTGATATTTGTTGTGTTTTTTGTAATTGTAACCACGCTCTATTATTCATTACCACACAAGTTTAGATGGGCGCTGTTATTATTGGCGAGCAGTATTTTTTATATGTATTTTCTGCCCATTTATATTTTAATATTGGGCTTTACCATTTGCATTGATTATTATGCAGGTATTTTTATTGCGAGGTCTACAGGGAAAAGCAGGAAACGATGGCTGATTCTTAGCATCATTGCCAATGTGGGAGTATTGGCAATTTTTAAATACTATAATTTTCTCAATGATTCGCTTACTTCTTTTTTAGGTTTCTTTAATTATTATAATTCCATTCCATTTTTGCAAATTCTTTTACCGGTTGGTTTGTCATTTCACACGTTCCAGGCTATGAGTTATACTATTGAAGTGTATCGTGGAAACCAGGAGCCGGAAAACCATTTTGGCATCTATGCTTTGTATGTCATGTTTTATCCGCAATTAGTGGATGGCCCTATAGAGCGCCCGCAAAATATTTTACACCAGTTTCATGAGAAGAAAAAATTTGATTACAACCATGTTGCAGAAGGATGTAAATTAATCCTTTGGGGATTTATAAAAAAACTTGTTGTTGCCGATAGATTAGCAATTTATACCGATGCGGTTTATGGAAATTATGAACAGCACAGCGGTATCAGTATGATGATTGCAAGTTTCTTTTTTATCTTTCAAATCTATTGTGATTTTTCCGGTTATTCTGATATTGCTATTGGTTCTGCACGTGTAATGGGTATTCACCTGATGACCAATTTCCGCCGCCCCTTTTTTGCAAAGAGTATACAGGAAGTCTGGCAACGATGGCATATCTCACTTACTACATGGTTTCGGGACTATTTGTATTTTCCTCTTGGCGGAAGCCGCAAAGGTAAGCTGGTACTGCTTCGCAACATGTTGATAGTTTTTGCTGTAAGCGGTTTATGGCATGGTGCGGGATGGACATTTGTCATCTGGGGAATATTGAATGGAACAGTATTAGTGCTTGAACAAATACTTAATCCATTGCTTCGAAGGGTACATAAATTTTTGGGGATTTTTCAAAATCTTGCAAGAATGTTTTTTACCGTTTCATTATTCGTCGCAATGGCTGTTTTTTTTCGTGCACCAAAAATCAGCCAATCCTGGTACATGTTGAAAGCGATGATCACATTAAAACCGGGGCGTATTTATAAAGGAGAGCCACCAACAGCATTTGCGTATTGTGTATTTGCACTTGTACTTTTACTCGGCGTGGAATTTATACAGGAGTATTATCCCAAAAATGAACTCATGCACCATAAAAGCACAGGTGTACGCTATGGGTTTTATCTTTTCCTTATTACGGTTTTACT
>CAYXHX010000372.1:2141-2758 GCA_964464835.1 uncultured Chitinophagaceae bacterium
GCGTTTTCAATGGGGGACAATTTGTGTATTTTCAATTTTAAAAATATGACAGAAGCACGGATAAAAAAATTAGAAAATGTCTTAAACAAAAGACAGGTAACGCTTGGAGTTGTTTTGGAAAATGTGCATGACCCACACAACATTTCAGCAGTAATGCGCACTTGTGATGCAGTGGGTATCCAGGACATGTTTATTTTGAATACATATATTCCACCATATAAAAAATGGGGCTTTAAAAGCAGTAGCAGCGCTTCCAAATGGATGAGCATTCACAGTTTTGAAGACAGGGAAAAATGTATGGCAGTTTTGAAAAATAAATATGAAAATATTTTGGCAGCATGTTTAATTCCCGGTGCAGCTTCATTGTATGATTTAGATCTTTCAAAAAGTATGGCATTGGTTTTTGGAAATGAAAAAGATGGAGTCAGTGAAGAAATGAAAGCATTGGTAAATGGATTTTTCAAAATTCCACAGGTGGGCATCATTGAAAGCCTGAATATTTCTGTGGCCTGTGCAGTTACATTATATGAAGCTTTTCGACAAAGGGATGCACAAAAAATGTATGATTTTCCTCAAATGCAAAATTCACAAAAAAAATTATTAAGGGAAAATTGGGG
>CAYXHX010000373.1:0-2741 GCA_964464835.1 uncultured Chitinophagaceae bacterium
TTATTGAATTTAAAGAAGCTTTGATCATGGCATTTCTTGCAGTATTGAGGTGGCGGGAAGAAAGTACTACACTCCCTTCAGTTACGGGCGCTTCAAGAGCCGGTATTGGCGGCGCTTGCTGGATGGGGCAAGATGCTTAAAAAATAAAATAAGTTCTGTAAAATTATATTACTTTGGATATAAAATACGTTGAATAAAATTCTAATAATTTCAATTAAATATTCAATGCCTCACCAGAAATTTTTAACCCGATTATGCGTAAATTCATACTAACATTTATCATCACAACTTTCTTATTTGCTTGCAGCAACAGTGAAAATGAAAAACAAGACGATGCCTATATTCAAAGTAAAGAAACCATTTTAACCAAAGAACAAAATAACCCGAAAGAATTCCTATCTGTAAGTAATGATGATAAAAAAAATCTTTTTGGAAAAACAATAGTGAAAGGTGTTATCACGAATAATGCTTCGATTGTTTCGTATGAAAATGTACGCATTCAATTATTATCCTTTCAAAATCAAAAAATGGTGGAGGAACATGAAGATGTGATCAAAGGGATAATCCCTCCCGGGGGCAAAAATAATTTCACCATCCGTTATCGTCTCCCGAAAGGCACGGACAGCCTGCATTTAAACGTGATGAGTGCAGTTGTGGTAAAAGCTAAAAAGTAGGTTTTATGTTAGATAAATTGAAATGCTTTCCCGTCAAATAAACCCATATCACTGAGTTTTATTTCCGGGATTACAAGCAAAGCCATAAAGCTTAAAGTCATAAATGGTGCCGATAAATGAGCGCCCATTGCTTTTGCTTTTTTATCCAACTTTGCATATTGCTCCGCTACATAATATCCATCTTCACTGTTCATCAACCCGGCTACTGGTAACGGCAAGATTTGTTCTTCATGCTTATCTACACAACAAATCCCTCCACGGTGTTGAATGATTAAATTAATTGCCCGGGCAATGGATAAATCATCTGCACCAACAGCAATAATATTATGCGAATCATGTGCAACCGAACTTGCAATCGCTCCTCGTTTTATGCCAAAATTTTTAATAAAAGCAATTGCCGGCGGAGCAGTGGTGTAGCGGTTTACAACAACCAATTTCAAAATATCATTCTCTGTATCGCTGATTATTTGCCCATCTTGAATAAGCGGTTTCAGAAAAATTTTATTTGTCACCAATTGTCCATCGAGCGCTTCTATTACAGGAATTTTTTCCTTTCCCGGGTAGGGAAATAAAATATCATTCACAGAAATTGGTTTGCAATTAAAATTATTCACAGGATTTACAGGAACTGAGTGTAAAAGTGTTTGTCCATTTTCTGCAACAAGATTTCCCTGAATAAAAGTTTGCATCACTTCGAAGTCAATTAAATTCTTCACTATAATAAAATCTGCTGCATCTCCATTCCTTAACAACCCTGTTTTTAATGTATAATGTAAAACCGGGTTGATACAGGCAGCGCCAATCACATTGAATAACGGGATACCGGCAGCCACAGCGCGTTTACAGAGATCATTGATATGGCCTTCCACTAAACTGTCAGGATGTTTATCATCACTGCAAAACATCATTCGTTTTGGGTAGTCCTTCAATAATGGAATTAATGCATCAAAATTTTTTGCTGCGCTGCCTTCACGAATGATAATTTTCATACCACATTTCAATTTCCAGGCAGCTTCTTCCAACGTAAAACATTCATGATCGGTACTGATTCCGGCTTCTATATATTTTTTTGCATCATCGCCTGAAAGCCCCGGCGCATGGCCATCTACAGGTTTTCCGGCTGATTTAGCTGCCGATATTTTTTTTAATACTTCTTTATCGCCATTCAAAACACCCGGGAAATTCATCATTTCACTCAGGTATACTATTTCATCTTTATCCAATAATTCTTTGACGTCGTTGCTATCAAGCTTTGCGCCTGCTGTTTCGAAAATAGTAGCAGGTACACATGAAGGCGCACCAAAATAAAAATGAAATGGCGTTTGTTTTGCATTATCAAGCATAAACTGAACACCTGCTTTATCACAAACATTCGCTATTTCATGTGGATCGCTTACAGTAGCAATTGTTCCATGCACTACCGCAAGCCTTGCAAATTCGGAAGGCACCAACATACTGCTTTCTATATGCACATGGCTATCAATAAAACCCGGCATGATAAAAGGTAAAGCAGCATCAACCGGTAAGTTTGTTTTTTCAATTTGAACAATCAATCCATTCTCCACAAATATTTTTGCAGGTGAAATGCTTTCAGAAAAAACATCTACAAAATTACCTACTATGGAAAAGCCTGTATCCAGTTTGTGAATTTAAAATTTTTTTAAAATACTTACACCATTTGTACGGGCTCAGTTGTTTCATGAATGCTTTTTTGATCTTTGAAAAAAATCAGGAAAATAATTAAAACAAATGCAGCAATTGCAGCCGGTATCAGCCAGATTGTGCGCCAGTCATGCGTTTCACCAACATTATACCTGGCAGTCACTTCACCAGCAATCCAAAAGCCGATGAGCATTCCCACGCCGTAAGTAGCCAACGTGATTAACCCCTGTGCAGAAGATTTGATAGCAGGCCCGGCCAATTTATCCGTATAAATTTGTCCTGTTACAAAAAAGAAATCATAACATACGCCATGCAATAAAATCCCGAGATAGAGAAATGATACCAATGAAGTTTGAGCATCCCCATAAGCAAACAACACATACCGTATCACCCAGGCAAGCATAC
>CAYXHX010000374.1:0-2730 GCA_964464835.1 uncultured Chitinophagaceae bacterium
CTTATTCGGATAAAACCCTGGAAGCAAGCCGTATACAAGCTTCCGCAGGAATCGGCTATAGGTATCATGGTTTTTTTATTGACCTTGCCTATGCCGCATCATTTAATAAAGATGTAAATTTCCCTTATCGCTTAGCCGATGCGCCAAATACATTTGCCGAAATGAAAAATAGTAAAGGAAATGTAGTATTGACATTGGGTATAAAAATTTGATCGCAATAGTAAGGATATTCATTGTATGTTTTTTTTCCATTTTCCTTTTTAATAAAATAAAAGAACAAAGTATGTAATGGAAAAATAATTAAGCCATACAAACTTTTTTTTCCACATTTTATTTACTTCTATAAAAATCAGTGCTTTTATAATTTAAAAATCTTTTATATATTGTAGCCTGTCAATAAGTTTTTTTTTAAAACTCACCAGAAACTAACCGGGGATTTATACAAAAAAATGCAGCAGGTATAAATCCTTCAACTGTGACTGAGGTGGCGGAAGCGTGGAAAAAGTATATGGAAAAAATCACTTGTACAATAGTAGAGCATCGCGGGAAAACCTGTATAGGCCTGCATTTCCCATTTAATCAGGAAATCCGGGCGCAGTTAAAAAAATCACCAGGGATTTTATGGAGCCGCACACATCAATGCTGGTATTTACCGAAGGATGCACAAGTTTTTTCCCGGCTTCAAAAATTGCTGGATGGAAAGGTATATTTTGAAGATAAAAATGGAAATGCTTTTTTATGCCAGGAAATGAAAGAGGATAACACGATCAGCACGGTAGTTGAAAAAAAACAAATAAGTGAAAGCCTGCCGGTTAAAGTTGCTGAAAGGAATATTGTATTAAGCCCGGAAAACCTGGAAGCATTGAAACAATACCGGTGCGAATTAATTTTAAAAAGTTATAGCGCAAGTACCATGCGTACTTACATCAATGAGTTCCGTTCATTTTTACAAACCATTCGGCACAATCCTGCAAAAAGTTTTACATCCAACAGGATGAAAGATTATTTACAATATTGTTTTGAAAAATTAAACCTCAGTGAAAACACGATGCATTCGCGGATCAATGCGTTGAAGTTTTATTATGAGCAAGTATTGGGAAGGGAGAAATTTTTTTGGGAAATACCGAGGCCGAAGAAGCAAAAACAGCTTCCTTGTACTTTTAATAAAGATGAAATAGCTGCAATCATAAACAGTACAGAAAATATAAAACATAAAACGATGTTGATGCTTGCCTATAGCGGTGGGTTACGTGTAAGTGAAATTGTTTCAATCAAAACGTATCAAATAGATAGTCAACGTATGACGATATTTATTAAACAGGCAAAAGGAAAAAAGGACCGGGTATTAACGTTAAGCCCTGTGATGTTGGTGATGTTAAGAGAATATGCAAAAGCATATAAACCGGAAAAAAGCGGGTATTTATTTGAGGGTAGCCAGCCTGGAATTTCATATAGTACAAGAAGTTTACAGGAAGTATTACAAGCTGCAAAAAAGAGAGCAGGCGTGATGAAGCCGGGTAGTATCCATAGTTTAAGGCATAGTTTTGCCACGCATTTAATAGAAAAAGGAACTGATGTAACGATGATTCAAAAATTATTAGGCCATAATGATTTAAAAACCACCATGATTTATTTACATACAAGTAATAAAGATTTATTAAAAATTATCAGTCCATTAGATGATTTAAAACTGACTTAAGATGTATTTGCGCTATGAAAATTTTTCCGCGCATTTTTTTATAAATAGGTAGGAATCAAGGAGGAAAAAAAATTGTTGCAATAAAAAAGTAGCGTACTTTAGCGTAAATATATACGTAAGCGGCAACCCTAACGCGACACAACAAACATGGAACTGAGTGCAAGAATGAACTACAAAATCATAACAATTACGCTGACAATCTTGCTTATCGGACTTGTAGTGACAACAGCTATTCTAGACCAACAGAAATCAAATTGGGTTTGTGGACCTGTTTTGTTTTTATTTGGTCTATTTTTAGGTTTTGTTCAACTAATTCTTACAGCTATCACTTTGACAACAACAAGACAAAAACTTAAAACAGGACTTGTGATTTTTAGCGGTATTATTTTTCTTTTTTATGTTTTAGGCTTTATTAACTTCTTGACAAATTGTAGCTGACATGTTAATCTCAACTTTCCTTTTAGTTCCTTGGATTATTTATGGATTCAAGCACCCCGACAACAGATTTCTGGGCTTACATCAGACAAAAAAATCATTACTAATTCTTTTAATAGTTGAGATTGCATACTTCACGACACTTGTTCTCTTGCTTGACAAACCTGACCCCAATATTGCTGGACAAGGGAGCTTTGCATGGATGTATATGTTTTACTATGAGAAAGGAATTTTCCCTCTTTTGATTCCTGCGGAAATGATAAACGGCTCTTGGGGAGACAAGATTGACAGCAATTACAAAATCTTTTTTTTATTAACTGCATTAATAATGGACTACATATTGCTAAAGCTAATTAGCCCATCTGTTCTAAATTTTAGAGAGCAACGCAATAAAAGTAAATCTCTCTAAACTTTTTGGTACAAACTTCAAACTGACAGCTTTCGTACAGAAAACAGGGCAGCCGCTTACATCGGTTTGCAGCAAGTGGGGCTGAAGGAATAACAATGAGCTTTTGTAACATTATTGAGCTGTAGTTCCGCGCTGAAGAACCTCTATTGAGCGATAGAATAAACAATGAACTTTTATTTATAAATTT
>CAYXHX010000375.1:0-2726 GCA_964464835.1 uncultured Chitinophagaceae bacterium
CGATACATAAGGATGGCAGCTTTGAAGATGCAGGCACATTGCTTGTTGATACATCTAAAATGTATTACCAGGTTGCCGGAAATGCAGCCCTTACCAATACTTCAGCCATTACTGCGGGAATAAAAATGTTACCCGCACCTTTACATATTTGGAATAATACTGCATTTTCTGCGTATGATTTTTCAGATACAAGCGCAGAAAACCGCGCTAAATATTTTGCATTAGAAGAAGAAAAAATAAAAAAACTTTTAGAAGGAAATGTGTTACAGGGAGTAACTGTAACCACCAAATTAAAAACGCCTGAACAAATTCTTGATGAAACTTATACATCCGGGTTATTTACCGGTGGCGAAGCAATTACATTTAATGTATTGGATGATAAATCAGCTACAATCACACAAAATTTACTTTCCTATCTTACAGGCCGTGTGCCGGGAATGTCCATCATAAACAGGAATGAATTAAATGGTGGTTCTTCTGTATCCTGGCGAGGCAAATCTCCCACTTTTTTCCTAAATGAAAACCAGGTAGATATTGATCAGGTTAGTATCATAGATATGAATAACGTAGCTTATATTAAAGTCTTCCGGCCGCCATTTATTGGATCTTTTAGAGGAGATGAAGGCGGCGGGGCTATTGCTATTTATACAAAGAAAGGCAAAGATATTTTACCGGGTAAAGAAGAAAAAAAAGGTATGCCATTTAAAATAATTACCGGCTATACGGCCCAAAAAGAATTTTATAGCCCGGATTATGGCAGCCTTGATTTTTATGATGAAAAGCCGGATGTGCGTTCAACGCTTTACTGGAACCCCAATATTGAAATGACTACTGAAAACCATTTACAAAAATTTACTTTTTATAACAATGATATTTCACATAGTTACAGGATCATCCTGGAAGGATTTACAAAAGATGGAAAGCTTACCCATGTTGAAAAAGTGATTGAATAAGTCATTAAAACTTTTCATACAATGGCCTTAATTTTTCACGGGTAATTTTCGTTTCCCAATCTTTTCCCAACGCATTTTCCCAGAGTGGTTTCATGCCTATTGCTACATTAATCATTGTATCAAAATCTGCATCTGAGAGATTTTTGCAAATTCCCTGTGGTAGATTTATATGATTTTTTTTGACCATTTCTTTAAATTCAGCAGTACCTTCAGGATAATATTCTTCGAGATGGTTCATCACAATACAATTTCCTACTCCATGATGTGTACCCAGCAGGTAACCCAGGCCGTAACTCACTGCATGGCACACGCCCACCTGGCTGTAAGCAATGCTCATGCCACCAGCATACGAAGCCATCATTAATTGTTCATCGCTTTTTTCATCCCAGTCATTGTCATTTAAAAAAATATTGCGGCAATATTGCAACGCTTTTTCTCCATAACTTTTACTGAATTCATTTAAATATGTTCCTTGTAAACTTTCTATACAATGGATATAACAATCCATGCCTGTAAAAAAACGCTGTTCTGCCGGTGCATTTGCAATAAGTTCGGGATCGAGTACGATCTGGTCAAATGGCGTAAAATCAGAATTCATTCCCAGCTTTCTTTCCGGCCCCGTGAGTACACAGGTACGGCTCACCTCAGCGCCGGTTCCACTTAATGTAGGGATGCCTACTTTATAAACGCCGGGAAATTGCACAAGGTCCCATCCCTGGTAATCCTGCGCTTTCCCAGGGTTATTCATCATCAATGAAACAGCTTTTGCAAGGTCCATAGCAGAACCTCCACCAATGCCTATGATTCCACTGATAGAGCCGTATTTTTCTTTTAGTTGATTCGATAAATCATCTACATAACTTGTTTTAGGTTCATGTGTAACATCTGCATAAATGATTTCGTCATTTTCACGCAAAGGAATCCGGTCAGCCTTTAAAAAAATGGTCCAATAAAAATATCATTGGCGCATTTGCTTTGCGGTGTGGTTTCAATATTTCATCCAATTGATCGAAGCACCCCCTGCCATATACAACGTACCCGATCATTTTAAAATTTCTGTATTGTGCCATGCTTGTTTTTTTTGTAAAGGTAATTTCAATCTTTGTTATTTTCTTCTTCTAAATTTTTTAAAGCTTCCTGGATCAAATGATGTTCAAAGCCTTTTTGCAATAAAAATGCATAGGTTTTTTGTTTGTTCAAAAATTTATTTTGGGTACGGAAACTCTTCCATTTTTTTTCTGCCAGTTTTAGTAGTGTATTTTCATAATCCACAAGAGGAATAGCGTTCAATGCTGTTTGAATATTTTGTGTACTTACTTTTTTTGCACCTAAGGCCTGGCTAATCTTTTTTTTCCCCCAGGATTTCATCCTGAATTTTCCACCGGCAAAAAGAACTGCAAATCTTTCTTCATTGAGGTAATCACCTGCAATCAATTCAGATAAAATATCGTCCCTCATTTTTTTTGAAACGCCCATTTGAAACAATTTGGTTTGTATCTCAAAATGGCTTCTTTCCTGGTAATTACAATAATATTTTATTTTTTCGAGCGCTGAATCTTTACTGATAAATGCCATAGTCTAATTGATAAAAACCGTTTAAATAAAATTGAAAAATATTTGAAAAAATATTTGTACTTTACTTTTTGAATTTCTTGTTATATGCCGGAATATTTCATTTTAGTGATTGATGACGATCAAATATATCGTTATATGGCCAATAAAATGCTGGCTGCCACCGGCCTTACCGGTGAAATTACTGCATGTAAGAATGGT
>CAYXHX010000376.1:0-2723 GCA_964464835.1 uncultured Chitinophagaceae bacterium
CGATACTTACATCCATTGCAGATTCCCGTGGTAACAAGAAAAATTTTATGCGTTTTTTTTGCTACATAGGTGCATTTGGTTGCTCCATGTTGTTTTTTTTTAATGGTGCAAATCTTTGGCTCGGCATTTCCTGTTTTATGCTTGCCGCGATGGGCTATGTGGGAAGCCTTGTTTTTTATAACGCCTATTTACCTGAGATTGCTGCGCCGGAAGACCAGGATCGCATTAGCGCCAAAGGATTTTCTTTTGGCTATATTGGTAGTGTGATTTTACAATTAATCGGTTTTGTACTTGTACTAACAATGACAGATACAATGTTTGCAACAAGGCTTACATTTTTGTTGGTCGGAATTTGGTGGTTTGGATTTGCCCAAATTACATTTTCAGTCTTACCAAATTCGCAAAATGGTATTGTCAAAAAATCCGGCATTTTCAAATCGGGGTTTATAGAAGTAAAGAAAGTGTATAATGAAGTAAAAACAATGCCGGCATTAAAACGTTTTTTACGTGCATTCTTTTTTTATAGCATGGGCGTACAAACAGTGATGCTTGCTGCCACATTATTTGGAAGTAAATTATTGGGTTTACCCGATGCAAACCTTATTGCTACAGTTGTGCTGATACAACTTGTTGCCATTGCAGGTGCATTTTTGATGAGCCGTTTGTCTTCAACATTTGGGAACATCCGCATTTTGATGGGTGTCGTCCTTTTCTGGATTTTCATTTGTGTAGCTGCATATTATACAGCATGGTATAAAGAACAAGGTGGCGATCCCGAATATTGGTTTTATATAATAGCCATAGCTGTAGGGCTTGTTATGGGCGGCATTCAATCTTTGAGCCGCTCTACCTATTCTAAGTTTATGCCTGAAACAAAAGATACTGCTTCTTATTTCAGTTATTATGACCTCACTGAAAAAATAGCCATTGTAATTGGTATGCTTAGTTTTGGTTTGATAGAAGAATTAACCGGCAGCATGAAAAATTCTGTACTCTCCCTGATTGTATTTTTTGCAATAGGCTTAATATGGCTTTACTCCACGTTAAGAGCAGAAAATAAAATGGCAAAAAAAGTATCTTTGTAAAATGAATCTTTATACAATCCCCACAGGCAGGTTTAAATTAGATGGTGGCGCTATGTTTGGCGTAGTGCCCAAAAGTATTTGGCAAAAATTAAATCCCCCGGATGATCATAATTTATGCAGTTGGGAAATGCGTTGTTTACTTGTAGAAAATGGCGATCAATTGATTTTGATTGATAACGGTATTGGGAATAAACAAAGTGAAAAATTTTTCAGCCATTATTATTTACATGGTGATGATACATTAGAAAAATCATTTGCGAAATATGGTTTCCATAAAAATGATATTACGCATGTATTTCTCACGCATTTGCACTTCGATCATTGTGGAGGAAGTATTGAAAGGGTTGGGGAAAAATTAGTCCCGGCTTTTAAAAATGCAACCTATATTTCCAATGAACAACACTGGCAATGGGCTACACAGCCGAATGACCGGGAAAAAGCATCTTTCCTCAAAGAAAATATTTTACCCATACAGGAAAGTGGGCAGTTGCAATTTATACCACATGAAGAAGGCTATCAATTTTCCAATGATTTCAAAGTACGTTTTGCATTTGGCCATACAGATGCCATGATGCTGCCACATATTTCATATAAAGGAAAAGACATTATTTATATGGCAGATTTATTGCCATCACTTGCACATATTCCCATTCCTTATGTGATGGCGTATGATATGTTTCCATTAAAAACCTTGCAGGAAAAAAAATCATTTTTGCAGGAAGCTGTGGAAAAAAATTATGTTTTGTTTTTTGAACATGATCCTTCTATAGAATGTTGTACAGTTCAATTGACAGAAAAAGGCATTCGGCCTGATCATACTTTTTTGTTGTCTGAATTAGTTGTTTAAAAGAAATAATCATTCGTCTTTCATAAAAATGATTTGATTATTTTCGAAACTATGAATAGCAGGCGTTTAATTTTTTTTTGAAAGCATCTTCTAATTCAATTTATTACCGAGGTTTTTTTTGTACCTTACATTAAAGCAAAAACATCCTTATGAATCTTGATCATGCCATTGAGCTTGTACTCGATAAACTCCATACCTGGCTTTCAGAATTAATAAAAATGTTGCCAAACTTAATGCTGGCAGTATTAATCCTGGTAATTGGAATATTCATTGCCAAGTGGATACGTAAGATGGCGAGAAACATTTTTCTCAAACATTCTCCTACAAGTACCCTTGCCGGCCTGGCAGTAAATTTTGTGTACCTGTTGTCATTGGCAATAGTCATTTTTACCGCTTTGAAAGTGTTGCATTTAGATACCACAATTACTACCATGCTTGCAAGCGCCGGTGTTATAGGCCTTGCACTGGCTTTTGCTTTCCAGGATATTGCAGCAAATTTTATATCCGGTATTTTTATTTCTTTTCGCAAACCATTTATTACAGGCGATATTATCAAGGTAAAAGATTATATGGGCACTGTAGAAGAAATAAAATTAAGGGATACTTCCATCCTCACTTTCCAGGGGCAGGTGGTGACGATTCCAAATAAAGATATTTTTCAGAACCCCATTGAAAATTTTTCACGGCTGGGAAAAAGAAGGGTGGATATAAAAAGCGGTGTGTCTCAAGGGGATGATTTGAATAAAGCGCGGGACATCGCACTGAAAGCTGTTGAAGATATTGATGGTATC
>CAYXHX010000377.1:0-1215 GCA_964464835.1 uncultured Chitinophagaceae bacterium
ATGACAGTTGGCTCTATAAAATATCCATTGGTACAACGGCCTTCGGGATGAATGGCATTTCCCCCGCATAAAATTTTTCCGCCTTCGTTTTTTGCCGTAGCAATACAATTCATGATTTTATTAAAATGCATTTCGCTGACAATTGCACCCTGCCTGCTTTCTGGCTCCATGGGATCACCCACTTTCAATGCATTCGTTTTTTCTACAAATTCATTTTTGAATTTTTCATAAATATTTTTATGCAATAAAATACGGCTGCTGCATAAACATATTTGCCCCTGGTTTGTAAATGAAGAACGAATTGTTTCCGTCATCATTTTATCCCAATTACAATCTTCGAAAATGATTGATGCATTTTTGCCGCCCAATTCCAATGATAGTTTTTTAAAAACCGGTGCAGCAAGGGATGCAATTTGCGCGCCGGCACGGGTACTGCCCGTAAAGGAAATGGCTTTAATTTTCGGATGCTTTACTATACTTTCCCCGGTTGAATTCCCGCGGCCATGAAGAATATTTAAAACGCCATTTGGAAGCCCTGCTTCACTGCAAATTTTTCCCAATAAAAAAGAAGTTATGGGTGTTACTTCAGAAGGTTTTGCAATCACGCAGTTCCCTGCAGCAAGCGCCGGCGCTATCTTCCAGGTGAAAAGATACAACGGTAAATTCCACGGGGAAATGCAAGCGACAATACCAATCGGTTGCCTTAAGGTATAATTAATTGCACGGTTTCCCATGTTATGGCTTGTACTTGCATAATGCATAATTGCCGTAGCAAAAAATCGGAAATTATCAGATGCACGGGGAATATCCATGCGTTTACTCAGCCATAAAGGTTTTCCATTATCTTCTGTCTCTGCCAATGCAAGCGCCGCGGAATTTTCATCAATTAAATCTGCAATTTTATTGAGAATGGAAAACTTTTTTTCAGCAGGCATTGAACTCCATTCCCGGAATGCACGCCCTGCAGCATGTACAGCGATTTCTACATCGCGCTCATCACTGTCCGGGATTTGTGCAAATACCTCAGCCGTTGCAGGATTGATACATTCCAAAAACTTTCCGCTTAATGGCCCAATAAAATTTCCATCTATATAATTTTCCAGGTAATATGGAAGAGTAAGATCCATGTTTCATTTTTTATTTTTATAAACAACCAGTCCTGCCACCATCCACTGCAATGCTTACGCCATTTACATAGCTTGCAGCGGGTGTGGC
>CAYXHX010000377.1:1225-2713 GCA_964464835.1 uncultured Chitinophagaceae bacterium
AAGCCAAATCTCTTCATGGGAATATGTGACAACATTTCTTCTTCAATAACATTTTCAGGAACATTTTTTTTCGCAGCATTATTTTTTAAAATACTTTCCAATCGTTGTGTTTTTGTAGCGCCAGGTAAAACATTGTTTACCGTGATATTAAAAGTTCCTACTTCATTTGCCAACGTTTTTGACCATGATGCTACTGCACCGCGAATGGTATTGGATACGCCCAAATTAGGCAGCGGCATTTTTACTGAAGTGGAGATCACATTGATAATACGGCCATAGCCTTTTTCTTTCATTGCGGGCAATAACGCTTTCACTAAAATGTGATTGCAAATCAAATGCTGGTTGAATGCCTGTAAAAATGCTTCTTCTGTTGCATCTGCAATTTGCCCGGAAGGCGGGCCGCCGGTATTGTTCACTAAAATTTCAATAGCATTTTTTTGTGCAAAAGTTGTAATGGCATTTCGAACATTTTCCGTATTACTGAAATCTGCTACGAGGTATTGATGCTGTTGTTGATGTGTTGTATCTAAATAGGTCAAAGCCATTTTCAAAGATGCTTCATTTCTTGCCATGAGCGTACAATCCGCGCCCAGTAAGGCTAATTCCTTTGCGATGGCAAATCCAATGCCTTGAGAACTACCACAAATAAGGGCTTTTTTATGTTGTAGGGAAATATTCATTTATGTAAAATTCAAAGTAGTTGTCAAACCTAAGAAAAAAAGTTGTAATTTTTCGCCAAAGGTATTAACGGTAAATACGCCGGAAAAAAATACTTAATTTTACCCTAACTATTTTTTCACATTTAAAATCAATATTATGATTGCAGCTCCTTTTAATATTAAAAATTGGATAGATGAACATCGCCACTTGCTGAAGCCGCCTGTAGGAAATCAATGCGTATATAAAGATGCAGAAAATTTTATCGTGATGGTGGTTGGCGGGCCAAATTCCCGCAAGGATTACCACTATAATGAAAGTGAAGAATTGTATTTTCAACTGGAAGGGAATATTACATTAAAAATTATTGATGAAGGAAAGCCGCGTGATATTCCTATTCATGAAGGTGATATGTTTTTATTGCCGCCGCAAACCCCGCATTCCCCGCAAAGGCCTGAAAACACGGTAGGTTTGGTGATAGAGAAAGTACGCGAAGAAGCCGAAGATGAAAAAGATGCATTCATGTGGTTTTGTGAAAATTGCGGGAATAAATTATATGAAGAATTTGTTTTTGTAAAAGATATTGTAAAACAATTACCGCCTATCATGGAAAAATTTTATTCATCCGAAGACTTGCGTACCTGCAAAAAATGTGGTACCGTAATGCAACCACCGGTGAAGAAATAATATATTTCCGGTTCTCTTTTTTATTGAAAATAATTGCATGAAAATAGATATTCACACACACATCATGCCGGACAAAATGCCCAATTGGGTGAAGAAGTTTGGCTATGGGGAATTTATACATTTAGAACACCGCAATTGCAAAGC
>CAYXHX010000378.1:0-2696 GCA_964464835.1 uncultured Chitinophagaceae bacterium
AATGAAATTTTTAAATTCAGAGTGGGTCAACATATATTCGAGGGAAAATTAACAAAAATTAAAAAACTAAAAGATTAAAGAAATAAGTTGATTTGTTTGTAAAAAAGTTTTATACTTAACTCAAACAAATTATTTTATGTCAAACAAAATTTTACTGGCTTTCAGCTTGCTGGCATTGGTAAGTTGCGCCAAACAAACAGACATTCCAAAAGGAAATAATTTACAAATTGATGACAAAAAAATCCAGGCGATGCAAAACATGGATGATATTTCGGCGCAACGATTGGTCTTTAATACTTTCACGCCGGATGAAAAAGTTTTGTTTGCCAAAGAACATATCGCTAATTTTATACAGGAAAATAATTTGAGCCGGGAGCAGGTTGGATTGATAAATGAAATGGTTGCTAAAATTACGCCAAGGCTTTATACAGACAAGAAATATGCAGCTATATTCAAAGTAACTGAAATAGATCCCTGGATGATAAAAGCAACAAAATTATTTAGCGATCCTGAAATCATTCAAATTGCTTTTAATATGGGTAAAAATTTGGAGGATGGAAGTATGAACAAAAGTAATTATGCACCGAAAGTTTGTAAGTGTGCAGTAGGGTCTAAATTTACTTGTTATCAGGTAGTAGTCAGTAATCCGCCATCAGCTGTTTATGGCAAATGTGAATTAATAGGTACATGTACTGAAACTAATGGTGGTTGTGGTTTTATGTGGGCATCAGATTGCAATGGTAATCATTGCGACAATACAGATGCATAATTTGTATTTTTAGATATTGAAACGCCAAATCATGATAAAATAGGCGTGAAGTTTTTACGCCTATTTTATTTAGTCTTTATTTAAAAATTTATTGAACATGAAAGCAGTATTGATTTACTTATTGTTTTTTATACCTGCATTTGTGGTAGGTGGCTGGAACTTAAACTACCAGTTTATTGCCATAGGTGTTTTGTCTTTTTCCGGGAGCCTGGTACTTTTTCATCTTTATCCAAATAGAAAATTAATCGGGTTGTTATTACCACTTCCATTTTTACTTGTATATGGTGGATATATAATTGGGACAAATAATTTTCCGCGTTATCCCATGTGGATTAATGCGCTATCAGGATCTTATTTTAGCCTGATTTTTTATATTTTTATAAAAAACCGGAAAGCTTTAATAACTGCATCATTAATTTATACCATACTGACTTTTGTTGTTGGTTTCACAATATTTCCAGCATGGCGTTCCACGTATGCAAATTTGGAAAGTTATAAAAGTTCCTATTTGAAATTTTCTACAGCGGAGCCTGTTTTTAAAGCATCCTATTTCAATCCCATCAATGGGAATGATGTAAAGTTGCCTGCCGGTAAGAAAAAAATCCTGTTGGATTTTTGGGGAACCTGGTGTGTACCCTGCATTCAGGGGATTCCTGATATGGAAAAACTCATGAAAAATAATACCGATACCGGGTTGGCTATTTATTCTTGCCTTACACCTTCAGAGGATGATACCCCCGCTTTTATCCAAAAAATTCTGAAGGGCAGACAAGGGAATTTTATTATGTGCAGGGATTCTTCCATCCTTGATGATTTACGAATTGTGAGCGTTCCAAGATACATGCTCATAGACAGGGATGGTACAGTCTTGTACAATGGCTTTGCTACTTTCGGCTTAACGTATTCAGATAATATTTATAAAATCATCAAACGATTTCAATGAAAAATATAATTTTATTATGCCTTATTGCATTTTGTTTTTATGCAAGTTCCTGTACAGAAAATAAAGGCGCTGCTATGGATACCAATGCAATCATACAATTTCCCGATACCGTAAACCTCGGTGATGTAAGTGTATTGGATACTATTCGTGGCGAAATTAATATTACCAATAAAGGCAAGGCGCCGCTTCTGCTAAAAAAAGTAACTGCAAGCTGCCAGTGTACTACGCCTGTATATGATTCACTTCCTGTGCAGTCAAATGCGAGTACTAAAATACATGTTGGTATTTATCTTAAAGACACCGGCTATTTCGAAAAAAATATTGTTTTTGAAGCCAATACAGATTCCATCTACCAGGTGGTGGTGTTGAAAGGGCGGGCTATAAAATAAATTTTCGCTTCATAAACAATACTATTCTACTCTTTCCGGGTTTTTGATTTTCTTAACCGTTATTGGTCGCTGACCAACAAAACGGAGTCGTGTGATTTCAAAATATTTTTGGGCAGGCGACCAAAAATGGTATCCTGATTTGGCTTAGAACTGATCGCTGTTGTTTCGCTATAAAAAAGAATAGAAGTGTTGTATTTACGTACTACAAATTCATCTGCGTATTTTTTATAAAAAGAAGAATCAAGGCGGGAAAATATGTTGCAATAAAAAAGTAGATTACTTTAGCGTAAATATATTTGTTAGCGGTCAGTGCTACTTCATGTGTAAATTCATGCTTTCATCCAGTTGCTTAATCGTCATGTGACCGCAGCCTTGATGGTAGCTATCAATCCACTGGTCATTGTCTATTTCGGAAGGATGAACGCCATATCTTCTTATAATTTCATCTTCGGCTAATTTTAGTAAATCCAAATAGTTACGGTGTGCATCCGTAAGTGTATCAAGTATTTTTTGAAATTGTTTATCAGTCATTTTCGTTTCAATTTACCGCACCGAACCGCTAACAAGGCATTTACGCTACCCCTGCGGACGATAC
>CAYXHX010000379.1:0-2693 GCA_964464835.1 uncultured Chitinophagaceae bacterium
TAATTCAAAAGCCATTTTATACCTGATTTTTTTCTGGACAATTATTCCTGCCATCATTGCATTTATTGATGGCATCTTGCTGTTGACAATGAGTACTGCTGAATTTGACCAACGATATAATGCCGGATATATTCCAACGAACCCCATCAATCATCAGCATCAACAATCCAATATGGCTGATCAATTAGACAAACTCTATTCACTCAAGATGCGCGGTGCAATTACGGATGAAGAATATCAAATTCAAAAGAGAAAAATAATGGCGTAAAAAAGCTTTTACAAGATATCACCCACATTATAACATTAAATCACCATGAGAATTTTTTTAACCCTCATTTGAAATCTTTTCATTTCAATTTTGTGTTCTTTAATAAAAACATTCTCATCTAATTTCCCCAACACCGATTCCATTTCTGCTTCATTCAAATAAGACATTTTCCGGAATGGATTTGTAAAATCTTTTTCCCTGGATTTGACAACATTTTCAGCAATCCATTTTCGGGTAACAATGGCTTCTTCCAATAATTTTTTAATTTCAATATTCTTTAATCCATTTATTTTTTCCCCTAAACAAATTTCCAAAACAGCGAGCCCATGTTTCATTTTATCAAGCGCATACTCCTCTCCTGCTTTGGAATATATGTTATGCAATGCGTCCCATGAATTGATTTTCCCCGATTTTATTTTTTCAATCAATCGTTCCAATTTTGTTTTTGGTACAAGTTGCCCACCAATATTTTCCCATGCTTCTAATTTTAAAGTTTTTGGAAATGCTTTGCTGCCGTGCTTTTCGAGAAACTCCGCCATTTGCACAATTGCATAATACCGGATCATTTTTTGAAATGCCTGGTAAGCCTGCCGTGTTTTCAATAAAACAACAGTACGTTTTGAATTTTCAAAACCCTTTACTGTTATTTCCAGGTTATCAATAACAACATCATTTTTTTCCAATAATTCAATTCCTTTTTTTAAAATAATTCCAGGCGATTGTTCCTTCGTTGCATTTTTTTTATACCATGCTTTACCGATGGCTACTTGCATAATCTTTAATGCATTCAACATTTCATTCACAGTATCCGGTGCGAGATAATCAAATTCCAAATGTTGAATTTTTTCTTCCCGGTGATCCCGGTTTTTATATTTCCATGCATTTCTTTCCATCGCATAAAAATTATGCAGGAACCAATAACCGGGTAAAACCTGTAACCGGTTAGCAGATTCATCCTGGCTTACGAGTGAAAACGGGATAGGTATATCCATTTCATAATTATAATCACCTTTGCCCAACATGGTAAAAGTTGCAAAACGTGAATTGTGTTTGGTACTTACACAAAGCCCCGGCCAAAACCCGCGCCCCGCAAGCATTTCACCATCTGCGCCCCGCGAATTATGATTGGATCCCAATGTAGCTCCGGCAGGAATATTGCTCTGCCCCATTACAAGAGATGCGCATAAAAATGAATTATTATGATGTTGTTCATGCAAAGGAAAAATCAGTGAATTCAATACTTCACAACAGGAGATCGTAGAATTATTCCCGAGGTAAGCATTGATGAGCCTTGCCCCATATTTTAATTGAGAATGTGATGCCATTACAAAACGCACGGCTTTCACACCATAAAAAACACGGCAGCCTTCATGAATAATGCCATTCACCAGTTCACAACCCTCTCCTATTTGCGATTTACCGGTTGGCCCTGAATGAATGGTTAAGTTTTTCAATTTATTAGCGCCTTTAATATAGGCATCATCGCCAATTTTTACATCTTTGATAATGCTTGAATTTTTTATAATTGTTCGGTCGCCAATTTCGCCATATTCTCCATGCGCAGCGCTGAATAATGATGTAGTAAATTGTTCGAATCGCTTCATCAATGCAGCATCATTGCGGTATCGGCTCCACAAATACGCATCGGCGGCGAGCATACCACTAAACGGCAAAATACTCCTGCCGCCATTCTCATTCCACACTTCCATTTGAATGCGCGTACTTTCATTTTCGCCTTCTTTTAAAATACCGTTTCCAAATTTAGCGTGATGAGTTGTTGCAAGTTCCTGCACATTTACAATAATGGTTTCATTGCCGATAATATAATGTGCGAGGTAGTGAACATTATCAATGGCCACATTATTTCCAAAGTCACAATTTATAATTGTAGAATTATACAAGCCCACAGAATACTGCATATCACTGAATTCCAAACATGCGGGAGATAATGTACCAATACGGATTAACCCATGAAAAATGCAATGTTTTACCAGTTTCGGATCAAAACCATCCGTCACCAAAAAATCGCCCCAGCTCGAGCAGGTGTTTTCATTTTCAATTAAAATATCAATTTCCTTTGTATGCAGGTTACGATAAGTAAAGCCTTGTTTATTTTGTTGATACCTCAGGTAATATTCATCTTTTTCTTCAGGTAAAAATTCCTGCGGAATAAAATTTTTGCCCAAAGTATCTAAGGCTGTTTTTCGAATTTCATTTTTTCGCATAAATAATCAATAGTAATTCTTTGCGAATATACCGGAATTGAAAAACATGGAATACGATACGCATTTACATTTGCCTGGAGCAATAAATAAGAATAAGTTGTTTTAAAAAAATGCCCTTGTCTTTCACTTTCATTCAAATTATACAAAAGTGAAAAGCTATAAGTTCTTTGATTAAATATTCATTTTTTATGCAGGAAAAA
>CAYXHX010000380.1:0-2670 GCA_964464835.1 uncultured Chitinophagaceae bacterium
TCCCCTTTGCTCATGTTAGGAAGTTTAATGCTTGTTGCAGCTGTCATTATCCCATTCCATCACAAACTTGAAAAATTTATCGAAGCAAAAGTGATTGAAAAAAATAAACGGCTGAGGTTGATCGCTGCTAAAAAAACAATTGCACGAATGGAAAAGAATAATGAATCAAAAAAGGAATAATTCAATTAAAAAAATGTTCCTATTCCTGCCATTATGGGTTGAAAAAATTTTCGGTGCAATTGCTGCCGGTTTCATTATCACGGGCCAGGTTATTTTTGTGCTTGATATTTTCAAAAGAAAAATAAAACCAAGTGCACTTTCCTGGATTGGCTGGGTTTTATTAATGGGAACAAGCCTGGTAGCACAAATGTTTGCAAAAGGTTGGGAATGGAATTTAACAGGCCTTGCATTTTCAACGCTTGGATGTTTTATCATTTTCATCATCTCTATCAGTTTAAATCAATTTATTATTAAATCATCCGATTGGATATTTATGTTTTTGGGATTCCTTTGTGTACTCATTTATTTTCAATCGAAGGACCCCTGGCTCACCACGATTTTCGCAATCCTGGCAGATTTAGCTGTTGGCATTCCTACATTGGTTCATGCTTATAAAGAACCACAAACACAAAAAAGCATCGCCTGGAAACTTGGATTTGTATCCTGGATATTTTCACTCATTTTATGTATCGGGCATGATTGGTTGTATGCATTGTTTCCGATATATTTATTTCTTTTCAATTGTGCCATGGTATTATTGACAGAAAAACGGACAAAACATTTTCAAAAAAAAATTGAATAAAATAAATAATTAAATGATTATCAATCTATTACCAGGTTTTAATGAGTAATATATCCTTATGGAAACCTCATTATTTTAATTTTAAATAAATCAATTCTTTCCCTTACCTTTGCAGCCCAAAATAAAATTTAAAAACAAAAAGGGTATGAACAATTACGAATTGATGGTGATTTTTACCCCGGTACTTTCTGAAGATGAATTTAAAAACATCCAGAAAAAATATACCGATTTCATCACGGATCATGAAGGTGTAATGGTACACTCCAATCCGTGGGGTTTAAAATCACTGGCGTATCCCGTACAAAAAAAGACTACAGGTCTTTATTGGGTATTGGAATATACTGCGCCATCCGACTTCAATGAGAAGTTTAAAATACAACTTCTCCGTGACGATAAAGTAATGCGTCACATGTTTAATGCACTCGACAAATATGCTGTGGAGTACAATTACAAGAAACGAAATGGATTACCAACCGGAAACCAAAAACAGGCAATTTAATTATGGCAAAACAAAATGAAATAAAATACTTAACGGCCATTAAGCAGGAAAAACCTAAAAAGAAATTTTGCCGTTTTAAAAAATATGGTATCCGCTACATTGATTACAAAGACGTGGAATTTTTGAAAAGATTCCTGAATGAGCAAGGAAAAATTTTACCTCGCCGCCTTACGGGAAACTCTTTGAAGTACCAGCGCAAAGTAAGCGATGCCATTAAAAAAGCTCGCCAAATGGCGCTGTTACCATATGTAACAGATTTAATGAAATAATTTTAAAAGAAATTTTCCACATACAACAGCTTTATAACCTGTTTCAATTGCTGGAAATAAAATTTATTCTATGCAAGTAATATTAATAGAAGATGTAGATAACCTGGGGCAGCGCAATGAGTTGGTTCAGGTAAAAAGCGGCTATGCACGCAATTATCTCATTCCTCGTAAACTCGCTGTGGAAGGCAGCCCATCCAACTTAAAACAGTTAGATGAAAAATTGAAAGTAAAAGAAAAGAAAGATGCCGCTATGCTCGCGGAAGTGAACAAAGTAATTGAAATACTGAAAGAGTCACCCGTAAAGCTTACTGCAAAAACAGGAACTTCCGGTAAAATATTTGGTAGTGTTACCGCTTTACAAATAGCACGTGCTATCAAAGATCAAAAAGGGTATGAAATAGATCGCAAACGTATCACCATTGTTGATGATGTGAAAGAACTCGGAACTTACAAGGCAAATATTGACTTGGGTAAAAACCATACCGTGGAAATTGAATTTGAAGTGGTGGGCGAAGAAGTAGCTTTATAAGGCTTTACAAAAACGAATCATAAACCGCAATTGAAGTTGCGGTTTTTTTTATTTTCAATACACCCTCAGCATTGATATTTTCAATACCCATCTTATACGAAAATGATTTTTATTATAGGCCGGGTTTGTACTGTTTAATGCTCCGCCTCAGCGGATGATAGCCATTTAGATTAATTTTATTGGTTTATTACGAATATCCTTTCGGTATTACATTTCCTTAAATCATACTTATATCCATCATACCTTTTGCAATTAAAAAAAAATCATTTTTATGAATTTCAAAAAAGCCGAATCGAAAGGGATAACCCCATGATTTTTTATTCTGTATAAAAGAAAGTTCATTGATAAGAGGCAATATGGAAACAGGTGTGCAAGGAAAAAATTGCAAATTTCTCCTGAATGGTTTGAAGCTTTCATTCATTTCTGCCTGATAAATTCTATCATCACTTACCTGTCCAACAAGCAGTAAACGTTTGGCATTTTTCATTACTGTTGATAGAATTTTTGGACGAATAAATAAGCAACCAATCGCCATTGTGAAGCCTTTTGAGTGGCGCTTCTTTCCCATGAG
>CAYXHX010000381.1:0-2655 GCA_964464835.1 uncultured Chitinophagaceae bacterium
ATCCCGGATTGAATCAATTCATCCCTGGAAAAATCTTTGTAATCCGTAGCTTCGAAAAAATTGAAATTCAAACCATTGAGTTCTTTTTTTATTTCTTCATGCCTTTCTGTTGCACGTTGAAGTGTGATGACATAAATATGATCAAAAAAGTCATTGAGTGGTTTATATAAATCCGGGTTAACAGGCATTCAATGCAAATGTATAATTTGTAATAAAGTCGGCACAAAAAAGGTAATATATTTTAATCGCTTTGGCTTGTTTAACGCGATTTATTTATTTTTTTAAACCGGTGATTTTACCTTTGCATTTCAAATGAGTAGAATGAATCAAACAGGAATAGGGGAAATTATCCTTGCGGAGAAAAACAAAGGGCTACAAAAAATAGGCAATAAAATCATCACTGATCAAAGAATTTCTTTTGATGAAGGTGTATTGCTTTTTGAAAAAGGCAGCCTCTCATTTGTCGGCGCTTTGGCCAATTGGGTTCGCGAAAAAAGGCATGGCGATATCACGTATTTCAATCGCAACTTTCATATTGAACCCACCAATGTGTGTGTTTTTTCCTGTAGCTTTTGTTCTTATTCAAGGCTCTATGCACATCGGGATGAAGGCTGGGAATTATCCGAAGAACAAATGTTGGATATAGTAAAAAGTTATGATGGAAAACCTGTGACAGAAGTCCATATTGTTGGCGGCGTACATCCAAAATTAAACCTGGCATTTTTTGCTTCTCTCATGCGAAAAATAAAAGCACATCGCCCGGAATTGCATATTAAAGGTTACACAGCAGTTGAGCTTGACTATATGTTTCGCAAAGCAAAAGTGACTGTTGAAGAAGGAATGCGAATTCTCCATGATGCAGGCCTCGACTCACTTCCAGGCGGTGGCGCAGAAATATTTCACCCCGAAATACGGGAAAAAATCTGTGCGGATAAAGTGGATGCCGCTGGTTGGTTGCACATTCATGAAACGGCTCACCAATTGGGAATGCATACCAATGCCACAATGCTTTATGGCCATATTGAAAATTATTTCCATCGCGTGGACCATCTTGACCGGTTGCGCAATCTCCAGGATAAAACAGGCGGTTTTAATACATTTATTCCATTAAAATTCCGTAATAAAAACAATGACCTCAGCCATGTGCCGGAATCCTCAACCGTTGAAGATATGCGCTTGTATGCAATTTCCCGTTTGTACTTAGATAATTTTTCGCATCTGAAAGCATATTGGCCCATGCTTGGCCGTGAAAAAGCCCAGTTGAGTTTATCTTTTGGCGTAAATGATATTGATGGAACAATTGATGATAGTACAAAAATTTATACCATGGCCGGAAGTGAAGAACAATCACCTACAATGACAACGGAAGAATTGGTGACACTTATTAAACAAGTAAAACGTGTACCGGTGGAACGGGATACATTATACAATGTTATCAGGAATTATGCTGTTAAAGATTCTACAATGGAAGAAACTACAATTGCAGCGGCAGGAATTTTGCCCTAATTTTAAAAAATCAATTTCAAAACACAATTCACCTGGAATTTATTTTAAATTGCAATTATGTATAAAACGATCAACAAGGTTTTATTAATTTTTATTTGTCTTTTCATCGTGCAATTTTCCAAAGCTGCTATATTCGACACAATAATCATACACGCTGATGCAAGAGTGGATATGTTTGTAAACGAGGAAATCGCAGTGAACAAACGCACTTCCAATATGACGAGCGGCGGGCTGTATAAAGGTTATCGCTTGCAAGTGATTAGTACAAGAAGCCGTGAAGAAGCATTCAATCTCAAAACCTGGTTTATGCAAAATGAACCCGGCCAAAAAGCGTACCTGCTTTTTCAATCTCCTTATTTTAAAGTTCGCATAGGAAATTTCTTAACCAAAAGTGATGCACTTGATTTTAAAAAAGAACTTTCCAGGATTTATTCCCAACCAATTTATGTGGTAGATGATGCTGTGGAATATACACCCCCAGACGATTTTATTCAATAAGTAAATTCAATATTCAAATTCAACATTTATGCTCAAAAATAAAATTGCAGCGCTTGCCAAAGAAAACCTGCAAACTTTTATTGAAGTGCGGCATCATTTACATGAAAACCCGGAACTAAGTTTTTGTGAAAATCAAACTTCTCTTTTTATTCAAGATCAACTTTCTTCTTTTGGTATTCCATTTACAATCATGGGAAGAACAGGTGTTATTGGCTTGATTGAAGGGAAAGACCCGCAGAGCCGTTGCATTGCATTGCGTGCAGATATAGATGCATTGCCGATTACAGAAGAAAATGATATTTCCTATAAATCAAAAAATGTGGGTGTGATGCATGCTTGTGGGCATGATGTGCATACAACTTGTTTGCTTGGTGCAGCAAAAATTTTACTAACATTGAAAGATGAATGGACCGGTACAATAAAATTAATTTTTCAACCCGGTGAAGAAAAACACCCGGGTGGAGCGAGTTTATTAATTAAAGATGGGGTTTTAGAAAATCCTGCGCCACATGGAATTATTGGATTGCATGTTCATCCCGGCCTTGATGCAGGAAAATTAAGTTTTCGAAAAGGCATGGTGATGGCAAGCGCGGATGAAATTTATATCACCATTAGTGGGCCGGGTGGCCATGCTGCTGCGCCACAGCTTAC
>CAYXHX010000382.1:0-2645 GCA_964464835.1 uncultured Chitinophagaceae bacterium
TTGAGATACAATCAACTTTCTCTACTTTTTTTAAACGTTTAGGACGGAATTGATAAATAATTTATAGTTTGAATGAATTTAATTACCACCGGTAACGCAAGTATCGCTTTGGTGACAGCCTACATTGTCTGCCGCAGTGGAGCAAGTACCGTTGCTATGCCTGTCATCAACACAATCAACAAACATACTTGTGCCGCCAAGGCTTCCTGCCGTTCCATTTAAAATGGCCTGGAAGTTATAGTCTCCTATCCAGAAAATACACGATGGCAAAGGGTTTGCAGAGGTTTTATCATCTTGCATATTTTGTAAATAAATAATTGAAGTGATGAGCAGGAATGAGGCGGTGAAGATTTTTTTCATGGAGTGATGTTTTGGGGTGGGGAATTCTTATGTAAATCTACATAAATTGGTATTGTTATGTAACTCCTTGAATAAGGATTTTATTATTGGGTTCCGCTATCTTTTAAAAGAAATAGATTTGCCCCACGTAGTGAAACCACTTATCTTTGCAGCCCATTTATAAAAAATATACGGCAAAACCCGTATAGCCTAAATCAAAAAATTATGAAAAAAGGTATCCACCCGGAAAATTACCGGTTTGTAGTCTTCAAAGACATGAGTAATGGAGTTACATTTCTCGGCCGTTCTACCACACATTCCAAAGAAACAATTGCCTGGGAAGACGGCAACGAATATCCCCTGATAAAAATTGAGATTTCCAATACTTCACATCCATTTTATACGGGTAAAAATGTATTGGTGGACACAGCAGGGCGTATTGACAAGTTTAAGAAGCGTTACGAAAAGAAAAAATAATTGCATTTTTTTACATAAAATATCCTCCTGAAATTTAACAGGGGGATATTGAATTTTTGAGCTAATAACAATACACCCTACTTTGCTTTGAGCAAATTTTCAATTGTAAATAAAAGCCATATCCTGGTATTACCATGAGCAAAAAAACCATCACGGAAACAAGCTACCCCAAAGAAAAAATCAAGATTCTCTTTCTCGAAAATGTGAGTGATACTGCAGTTGAGTTATTCAGGAAAAATGGCTATACCCAAATTAAAAAACTTGGTGGAAGCATCCCGGAAGAAATACTTTTAAAAGAAATAAAAGATGTACATATCCTGGGCATACGCAGTAAAACGCATATTAATGAAAGATTAATCAATGCTGCTAAAAAATTACAGGCGATTGGTTGTTTTTGTATCGGCGTGAACCAGGTTGATTTGTCGGAAGCTACTAAAAAAGGCATTGCAGTTTTCAATGCACCTTATAGCAATACGAGAAGTGTGGCAGAATTGATCATTGGCCTTTGTATTATGCTCATCCGGAAAATTCCTGCAAAAAATTTGGCAGCACACCAGGGAAAATGGCTGAAAGATGCGAATGGAAGTTTTGAACTCCGCGGGAAAACTTTAGGCATTATCGGGTATGGAAATATTGGTACACAAGTGAGTGTGCTTGCTGAGTCATTGGGCATGAAAATTTTGTTTTATGATACGGAAACAAAATTGCCTTTGGGAAATGCAAAATCTTCCGGCAACCTGAAAAGTTTATTGAAAGAATCTGATATTGTTACCCTGCATGTGCCCGAAACAAGGCTTACAAAAAACATGATGAATAAGCAGGCAATTCAACAGATGAAACCCGGCGCCATATTGTTGAATTATGCAAGAGGAACCGTTGTGGATTTGAATGCACTCTCGGAAGCCTTATCAACAGGGCATCTCAGCGGTGCGGCTATTGATGTGTTCCCGGAAGAGCCGGAAAAAAACGGGGATGATTTTTTAGCGCCATTACAAGGAATGCCACAAGTAATTTTAACGCCGCATATTGGAGGCTCTACACAGGAAGCGCAAAAAAACATTGGCGAAGATGTAAGTATTAAATTATTCAATTACCTCGAAAAAGGAATTTCTTATGGTTCGCAAACGATTCCTGCACTAAGCCTGCCGCCGATGGAAGGCACACACCGTATTTTACATATTCATGAAAATATTCCGGGTGTATTGAGCGCTATCAATATGCAAATGGCAGCACATAATATTAATATCCTCGGGCAATATTTAAAAACCAATGAACACATTGGATATGTTGTGCTTGATGTGGATAAGCATCTTTCCAAAAAAGCAATGGAATTATTAAAAAACATTAAAGGAACCATTAAAGAGCGGATATTATATTAATTAATATTTTTATTATTCCGCATTTCATACAGGCTTATTGAAATTTAATCCCAATGGGATTTCTGAATTTTGATTAAAACCTGTCTTAGTGATCGTTTACCGGGCGCCAACAAAGGAAGATACCTCGTCAGTAGTTTATTATTGAGAACCTCATTTTTTTATATAAAATTTACATTGCTTTACTTTGCAGGCAATTGATCCATGAAAGTAAATAAAAAATTAAAGTTTGCCATTATCGGTTGTGGCCGGATAGCACAACGGCACGCAGCTGTAATGCAATCGTATGGCGTGTTGCAGGCAGTCTGTGATATTGTTCCATCGAAAGCAGATGCGTTGGCTCATCACCATCATGCAAATACGTATTATAGGATTGAAGACTTGTTGGCAACAGAAAAAAATATTGATCTTGTTGCTATTTGTACGCCAAATGGATTGCATGCAACACATAGT
>CAYXHX010000383.1:0-2634 GCA_964464835.1 uncultured Chitinophagaceae bacterium
GAATTGCTCCCATAAGCCAATAAAATCTATTGTACTTCGGTTTCTCATCCAGTTTTGCAAAATGTAATCGCTTCTTTCTGCATCTCTGTATCTCGCTATATCTGTTAGTGAAATAAAATCCTGCTTGTTGTTCTCGTAAAGGACGATGTCAACCTGCTGTACTGTAATTTTCTTATTTTTTGTCATATTCAAATATCAAATTTTAATCATTTAGAATAGTAAAAAGAAAACTCGTGAAAATGCTTTGTAACTTCTTAGCTCTGCTTGTTTTTTTTAAACCCGTCGAATTCGACGGGTTTAAAATCTGGATTGTTAATCGTTTCCCAAAAGCCCAAAAGTTCAATGGTATTCCGGTTTCGCAACCAATTCTTTATAATATCATCCGTGTTTGATGCATCTTTATATCGGGCAATATCCGTGAGAGATATGTAATCTTTAAATTCTTCTGAAGAAACGGTAATATCCGTTCCCAGTACTTTAATTATTTTATTCTTTGACATATAAAACTATTAGAATTAATGAGGTTTAAACTTCCCGAATTTGAGGAATTTAAAATCAAGATAGAATAAAAATAAAAATAATGCATTTGATCAATCATCCAACATTCACGCCAACAACAACTTCGCCGAAGCCACCAACAACACCAAAGCCAATGTCCTTCTCAACAATACGCTTCCCACTTTCATAGAACCTAAATACGAGCCCAACAATCCACCTGAAAAAGCGACAACAATCATCCATGCCATATCCGGACTGAAATGAACACCTTTCGTCACAAGCCCTGCCATGCCTGAAATAGAATTCACTAAAATAAACAAGGCCGAAACAGCTGCCGTCTGTTTCATGTTGCCCCAATGCAATAATAATATCACCGGACTAAGGATAATACCACCGCCAATTCCAATCATCCCGGAAAGCAGGCCAATGCCCGCGCCAATCAACATTGAAATCAGCAGCCCTTGCTCCTTGTTTGTTTTGTTATCATCAAATTTTAATCCGCCCAAACGAACTACAGAGAAGAGCAACAGAATTCCTAAAATAATTTTGTACAAATGCGCGTCCATCACTATCAATCCACCAACAAAAGCAGCAGGTATGGAAGTGATGGCAAATGGCCAGAACAACTTCCAACGGAAATGCCCGCCTCTATAATACTGTATGAAACCTGTAGTCGCAACAAACATATTGAGCAGCAAAGCCGTGGGACGCATGGTGTCCGGTGCATAAGAAAACAATGCCATCAATGCTAAATAACCACTTGCTCCGCCATGGCCAACTGAAGAATAGAGGAATGCTACAATAAACAGCAAAAGGAAAAATAATAAAGTCATTAATTCTTGATTCATCTTTACGGTTTAAGTTTTTCTAATTAACTCTCATTACTTCTATACTCTTCAACCAATTGACATGCCTCGGGCCGGTTTTAATATCATTGGTACAAATCAATATCATGTTGCCCGTTTTCAAAATCGGTTTCCCGTTTTCTTCAAATAGCACATAAGTACTTTCACCTGTTGGGTTATTGAATAATTCTGCCCATGAAAATGTAGCTTTATAATTATCAGAGGCTCTTGCCACAATGATAAAATTCCGGTCTTTATGATCCGATTGCTTTATGACTGCTTTCTCCAGAATATCTTTTAGCAACACGCCCTTGCTGGTTTTATCGGTCTTGACGGTTGCCCCGCTTTGGCAAACAACATTGAGGTCATCTAAATTAACAGTCTTCATTTTTCTTAGAGAATCGGCTGTGAGATTCAATTCATGCTGCACATCGCCTGTTACACGAATTGTTTTACTCACCAGTTCAGCGCTATCTTTTGCTGAAAGCAATTGATGAGTATGGCCACTCTTTGCTATGCTGGCCGATGGCGCAGGTTCCAGGACTGATGAATTGTTACACCTGGAAAAAATAAGAAGCACAATAAACATTGTTAGTAGTATATTCTTCTTTGTCATCACTTTAATTATAAAATAAGATTTCAATATGCATTTTGATTTCGGACAAATTCACTTAATCAATTTTTTTATTTGATTTCTTTTTTAAAAAGTTCATCCTCGCATACGTTAGAAACGACAACCTTTTTGACCTTAGTAACATGGATTTGTTGTCCCACATTTTCAACCTTATTACATTATTGTATAGATGGTAATAAGGTTGGTTTCAGGTGTTGGTTTAAGTTACTAAGGTTTTCATGATTGAGATTAATCTTTTGCGCAATCATTATTTTCTCAAACACGTCCATATCCGTCAAATAATCAATTTCACTCTCACCATATCTCCTTCAAAATATTTTTCTTTTTCTTCTTCCAACTCCACAAGGCAATCAGCCATCGCAAAGGAATTCATCTTATAACTTTCCTGGTCGTTCAAAATAGTTACTGAATCTGAATTCATTTTTCCTTTCAGAAAAAAAGTAAGCCCTGCTTTTTTTGAATACTCATTTGCCAACGGCATTTGTATGGATTTAAAATATTCTTTTTTTGTTTGTTTACTGATGGCGTCAGCAACATAATCATAAAAACAAGTTAGCACGGAAGCAGGGTTTCCGGGCAATCCAAAAACCAAAGTAGTGCCGTGTACTCCGAAATAAAAAGGCTTGCCGGGTTTTTGTTTTACTTTATGAAACATCT
>CAYXHX010000384.1:0-2627 GCA_964464835.1 uncultured Chitinophagaceae bacterium
TTATTTTCAATATCAGATTTATATGACGATATAATGTTTTTGTAGGACAACATGCCTGCAAGGCTATTATCATTTGAAACAACAGGAAGTATATCGAGATTTTCTTTAGCCATCATTTCTACAGCATCTCTCAGTGTTTGCTGGCTACGAATTGCAGTATCCGTACGTTTGATGAGAGAAGTTACTGGTTTACTTTCATCCTGGTGGTTGCCAAATAAACTCGATGAACTGATGATTCCAAGGAATGAATTATTTTCACCAACAATAATAAAATAATTGCTTTGATAATCCGGTTCCCTTTGCAGCCATTGACGTAATTCACCAATAGTATTTTTTTCACTGAGTACAACACCATGTTGATTCATCACTTGTGATACAGAAATGGTTTCTAAAATATCCGGTTCATATGAATCCGGCGTTTTGATTCCACGGCGTGTTATTTTTTCCGTCATAATGGTATTCTCCATGAGGATAAATGAAATAAAATAAGCTGCGGTACAGGCGCAAAGAAGTGGTAACAGTGCAACCGATTGCCCGGTTACTTCCAACGCAAAAATGATTGAGGTAATTAATGCACGGGAAGCACCTGCAAACATGGCCGACATACAAACCAATGCTGCAAGCGGCAATGTAATTCCTGCATTGGGAAAAATATTTAGTATCAACGTTGCAAGCAATATTCCTGCTGCGCCACCGATAGTCAGTAAAGGGGCAAGTGTTCCACCGGATGTGCCGCTTCCCAATGCCAATGCCCAGGAAATGAATTTCAAAATGCATAAAGAAAGCACAACATTTAATGTAAGGTTACCGGAAAGGATATTGGTGATATTTTCATAACCCACTCCAAGTGTTGCAGGATTCAGGTAGCCGATAAAGCCGACAAATAAGCCACCAATTGCAGGCCACCACATCCAGTGAATAGGTAGTTTTTCAAAAACATCTTCAATGAAATATACAATCTTAGTAGTAAAAACAGAAACCAGGCCCATTATAATACCCAGGAAACTATATGTAAATAAAGCTGTGTTTGAAGGAGGCTCTATAATTCCTGTCATTTCAAAAACAGGATGTGCATCAAATAAAAAATGATGCCCTGCTGCACCGGTGATACAAGCCAGTGCTACCGGTATGATGGAACGTGGTGAGAATTCAAATAACAATAATTCTATAGCGAGGAATATAGCAGCTACAGGGCTTCCAAAGATTGCAGCCATACCAGCACATGCACCTGCGGCCAACAAGATTTTCCGTTCATTGTTGGAAATTTTTAATAATTGCCCCATTGTAGAACCCAATGCGCCACCTGTTGCAATGATCGGCCCTTCTGCGCCAAAAGGTCCGCCTGTACCAATTGCAATTGCTGATGATATTGGTTTTAAATAGGTGATTGTGGGTTTAATCTTGCTTTGATTTGTAAGAATTTGTTCCATAGCTTCGGGGATACCATGCCCCCTGATTGCTTTGGAGCCATACAAAGCCATTACGCCAACAACAAGCCCACCAATTACAGGTATAAAAATTACCCAGATGCCTAATGTGTTTCCAATAGGCGTTACATGTTCAACTGTAGTCTTACCAAAAAAAGAAAGATTGGTTATGAAATAAATTAAGTTCACTAAGAACTTTGCAATGAAACTGATACAGACTGCAACGCCAATAGCAATAAGCGATACAGGTATAAGCCGCTTTTTATCGGGTGGTATTTTCCGGGAAATATTTGTTGCTTCCAGTGTTGGATCGAGCGATAACGAAATAGGGATTGCACCTTGTATAGATTGCTTTTTTACCATGAGATTAAAAAAAATTAAAACTATTCAAAAGAATCAGCGCCGGTCTTGATATGATTTTTTACACAAGGCTTTTCCCGGGATTGGTTTGAATATGATTGATTTTAAATTGAAACATTTGAGCCATTTTCCCGGCACGCCATTTTGCTTCTTCCGCAATTTCCCCTTCAAATAAATGATTAATTGTTGCATGAAATATTTCCAGCCATCGGTCAAAATGTTTTTTTTCTACAGGCAGCGTTGCATGTGGTGGAAACGGGCTGCCAAAATAAGTTTGATTGCCGAGTAAAATAGTTTCCCAGAAAGTGTACATTTTCGCAAGGTGTGCAGGCCATCGGCCTTCTATCCGTTCATTGAAGATGAGACCGATCAAATGATCCTTCTGAATTTTGCCATAAAATTCATTGACAAATTGCTGAATATCTTCTATGTTTTTTATATCCGTCAACTTTGATTCCAACTGTAAATTTTGTGCGAAATTAAAACGAAAGTGATTGTTATACAAATGAAATTGCATTTTATATTAATTTCTGCATATTGGTCGTTTTATATTTTATCAGTTACTTTGATATCTTCCACCTAATTAAAATAGTAATGTATGTTTAAAAAAATTGTTTCTTTTTCCCTATTTCTATGTCTTTTTTTTTCCTGCAAAAAACAAATAGAAAATATTCCTGCAAATAATTCGACAACTTCTCCTGATGAAAAATATTCTCCTTTTGCAAATTTCAATACTTCTGCAGCTACTTATTTCGACAGCATTTTCACAAGGTATGGTGGGGGCTTCACCGGAGGTGATGTAGCTTATTCGCATGTATTACCGGATGGCCGCTCCGTATG
>CAYXHX010000385.1:0-2627 GCA_964464835.1 uncultured Chitinophagaceae bacterium
GAAAGTAAAAACGCCAATTACAACTATTCCTTTTGTAAAAAACCATGAATTCAACTATACAAGGCTTATCAGTTGGATGGGTGAGGGAGCTGAAAAATATACTTGGATCATTTATATACTTATTGTCACTTTTATCGTAACTGCAGTTTCAAATGGCGCGAATATAACAGATGGCCTCGATGGCCTTGCTGCAGGCGTGAGCGCCTGTATTGGCGCAGGTATTGGCATCTTCGCATACGTAAGTGGCAACTATAAATTTGCAGAGTACCTCAACATCATGTATATCCCCAACCTGAGTGAATTATCCATATTCATTGGCGCTTTTGTTGGCGCTTGTATTGGTTTTTTATGGTACAATGCTTACCCGGCACAAGTATTTATGGGCGATACAGGGAGCCTTGCATTGGGGGGCATCATTGCATCACTTGCCATCATTGTAAGAAAAGAATTGCTTATTCCGATTTTCTGTATTGTTTTCCTTGTTGAAAACCTGAGTGTGATAATACAAGTCGGATATTTTAAATATACAAAACGAAAATATGGAGAAGGGAGGCGTGTTTTTTTAATGAGCCCACTGCATCATCATTATCAAAAGAGAGGATATCATGAAAGTAAAATAGCTGTTCGATTTTGGATCATTACTATTTTATCTGTTGTACTTTCTATTATTACATTAAAAATAAGATAGAAAATTAGTTTATTCAATGAAGAAAAAAATTGTCATACTTGGTTCGGGGGAAAGCGGTACCGGCGCTGCAATTCTTGCAAAGTTGCAAGGGTATGATGTGTTTGTAACCGACATGAATTCCATTCCCGGGAATTTCAGAAATGAGTTGATGCATTACCAAATTGAATTTGAAGAAGGAGGCCATAATGAAACGCGTGTTTTAACTGCAGATGAAATTGTAAAAAGCCCGGGGATTCCTGATAATATTCCTTTACTCCAAAGAGCAAAAGAAAAAAATATCCCTGTAATCAGTGAAATTGAATGGGCATTCCGATTTAAAGGCAATGGAAAAATTGTTGCCATCACCGGGAGTAATGGCAAAACAACAACTACCTCCCTTATCTGGCATATATGCGTGAAAGCCGGGCTGGATGCGGCTTTGGTGGGAAATATCGGGGTATCATTTGCAAGGCAGGTGGCAACCGGGCCAAAAGATTATTATATCGTAGAGATCAGTTCATTTCAATTAGATGGCATAAAGGATTTTAAAGCAGACACAGCAATATTGCTCAACATTACCGAAGATCATTTAGACAGGTATGAATATAAATTTGAAAATTATATCAACAGCAAATTCAGGATAATCAATCAGCAAAAAGAGGATGATTTTTTTATATACAACGCAGATGATCCCATCATTCAAAAAAAATTAGAAACCATTCACCCATTATCAAACCCATTATCATTTTCTATGAAACACGAAATAAAAAAAGGGGCTTATATCAGACAGGATCAAATGCTTTTAAATGTTCGGGAAGAACGGCTGAATATGAGCATTTATGATTTTGCATTGAAAGGAAAACACAATCAATATAACACTATGGCAGCAGGCATAGCCGCGGCAACGATTGGCATACGCAAGGAAAAGATACGGGAAGCAATTAAAGATTTCCAAAGCCTGGAACATCGTATGGAAACTGTGGCTACCATACGTGGAATTGAATTTATTAATGACAGCAAAGCAACCAATGTCAATAGCACCTGGTATGCATTGGAAAGCATGCATAAACCGGTTGTACTTATTCTTGGTGGCGTTGACAAAGGAAATGATTACGGGCTTATCAAGGATCTCGTAAAAGAAAAAGTAATTGGGATTGTTTGCCTCGGTATTGACAATCAAAAACTGCATGATTCATTTGATGAAATAGTACCTGTAATGAAAGACGCAGGGAATGCCATTGATGCCGTGAGCGCTGCATTCCAACTGGCTTCCAGGGATAGTGTTGTTTTGCTTAGCCCTGCATGTGCGAGTTTTGATTTGTTTAAAAATTATGAAGACAGGGGGCGTCAGTTTAAGGATGCAGTAAAAAATTTATAATAAAAAAATGGTGTAACACAATCAATGATCAATGATTTTATAGATATCGAAAAACCTTTTAAGGGATTGCATGAAAAAATTCATGGCGACAGGTATATCTGGGGTATTGTTGTATTGCTTGCACTTACATCCTTGTTGGTTGTTTATAGTGCTACCGGGTCATTGGCATATAAAATGAATAATGGAAATACAGAAATTTATCTCTTTAAACAACTTGCCTGCATACTGCTCGGTCTAATGCTCATTTATTTTTTGCACCGGATCAATTACACTATTTTTTCACGTGTGTCTTTAATCATTTACTTGATTTCGATTCCACTGTTAATTTATACTTTATTTTTTGGCGCCGAAATCAATGAAGGGAGCAGGTGGATAAAACTTCCTATTATCAATATCACTTTTCAAACCAGTGATTTTGCAAAGCTTGCTTTGTTTATGTATTTGTGCCGTCAACTCAGTAGAAAACAAAATGTAATCAAAGATTTCAAAAAAGGGTTTTTGCCACTCATCATCCCCATCGCGCTTACTTGTGTACTCATCATGCCGGCAAACCTCTCTAATGCACTGCTTACAGGCATTACA
>CAYXHX010000386.1:0-2622 GCA_964464835.1 uncultured Chitinophagaceae bacterium
TTCCACAACATGGCCATATTAAAAACTTCATGTAAAATTCCCTGCCTGGCAGCGCCATCGCCGAAAAAGCAAAGTACTACATTATCGGTATTCCTGTATTTCTCTGCAAATGCAAGCCCTGCGCCGGTTCCGATTTGCGCGCCTACAATTCCATGGCCGCCAAAGAAATAATTTTTCTTGTCAAAAAAGTGCATACTGCCTCCCTTTCCCTTGGCACAGCCGGTAGCTTTTCCATACAATTCTGCCATTGCAGCATCCGGTGTAATGCCTTTTGCCATTCCAAGGCCATGATCACGATAGGCAGTAATAAACGGGTCTTCCTGACGGGTGGCTGTCATACAGCCTGCTGCAATTGCTTCCTGGCCGATATATGCATGAAAGAAGCCACGGATTTTGCCAGCCATTTTATACATTTCTTCCGCTTTCAGTTCAAACTGGCGGATCAATTGCATGAGGCTATACCAGTATAAATAAGTTTCTTTTGAAAATTTTGTTGGCACAGGATAATTTTTTGTTGGCAAATATACACATTATGAAGGATGGAAAAAAAGGAGGCGATATTTGGGATATATTTCACCTTAAAATAAAAAATATTCATGCATAAATGGAAATAAGGAGTTTTGGAAAACATGGGCTTGGCCTGTGCGAATGCTTTTAAAAATTATTTTGATAATAATTAAATTAAATGCAGCACTTAATACCTCTGCCAATAAGCTGTGCAATAAAAAACCGAGAATAAAAGATGATAAAAAAGTCAGGGAAATCTTATATTTACAGGATGGAAAATAGCCCTGAATTGAAAGCCCTTATTCGCAAGAATGCCCACCTGTTCTGGTATATCAAAGACAGTGAAAAAGAAAACTTACCACTGCCGGTGGTGCTGGAATTTTTCATCAACTATGCACAAAAAGAAGATATCAAAGATCTTTTCCGGATTGTAGGTATAAAAAATGCGGCAAAAGTTTTTTTTGAACAGATAGATAAGTCGGAAAGATCAGCCAATAATTATAACACGCTTTCCCGGCATTACTTCAGCCTTTATTTTTCTAAATATGCATCTTGAGATATTAAGCACCGAACAAACGGAATTACTCCCCTTTTTAAAGAAATATTTGAAACAATATTACCTGGTTGGCGGAACTGCCTTATCCCTTCATATAGGCCATCGCAGATCTATTGACTTTGATTTATTTACAAAAGGAAAAGTAAATGTGCCGGCATTAAGAAAGCAAGTAATAGCTTCCGGGTTTACTTCTTCAATAATTCACCAGGAATTTGATCAAATTCATTTCAATATAAATAATGTAAAACTTACATTTTATAAATATCCCTTTGCTCTTGCAGCAAATATTTTTCATGAAAATTATTTTCATATGCCGGATCTGTCAACATTGGCAGCAATGAAAGCTTTTGCTTTGGGCGGCAGGGGAAAATGGAAAGACTATGTTGACCTTTATTTTTTGATAAAATATTATTTTTCCGTTCGGGAAATTTCCGCAAAAGCAAAAGAATTATTTACTGACTCTTTCAATCCCATTTTATTTAATAAGCAGCTATGCTATTTCAGTGACATCAACTTCGATGAGCCGGTAGAATTTATGCCAGGTTTTGAAGTAAGTGAAGAGGAAGTAAAATCTTTTCTTACTGAAGCTGCGCTTACAGGGTTTTGAAATGGTTGTTGGAATAAAAAAATTTTTCAAAATCATGATCTACATTTTCTATAAACCAAATTTTCATATAAAAATAAAACTAACTACCGGCAGGTGTCTCACCTGCCGGAATCAAGAAAGTAAAACTAAACTTTCTCATAAAGTTACTAACCACTATAAAAATAATATATTTGAACTTTGCTTCGTTTTGAAATGATATGATGAACATTCATTGGGCCATAAAATTTTTTACTGAACTATCTCCTGCTGAATTATATGCTATTATTCGTTTAAGAAATGAAGTATTTGTGGTGGAACAGCATTGTGTTTTCCAGGATGCAGATAACCATGATGAAACATCGCATCACCTTTGCGGTTGGCAAAATGAAAAACTTGCTGCTTATGCCCGCATCATACCTCCGGGAAAAATTTATAACAACCCTTCCATCGGCCGCGTGGTTACTGCTCCATTTGCCAGGAAACAAAACCTGGGAAAAGCGCTCATGGAAAAAGCCATAGAATATACAAATACAACATATGGAATGGATATTACCATTGGCGCACAATTGTATCTCCGGAAATTTTATGAATCACTTGGTTTTGTAAAAACGAGCGACGTTTACCTCGAAGATGGCATTGAACATATTCAAATGGATTTTAAAATTTAGACATTGAATTTATTTTATCCTTAATATTGCTAAAGAAATTCCTGAAACTGCTTGTATGAAAATAGCCCACAATGCATTGTTTAGCTTTTTATTGCTGATGGCATCCGTGGTTTCATTCGGACAAATCAAACAAAAAGAAACAGAACTAAAAGATATCACCGGCCTTTGGGAAGTGAGCGCTACAATTGGCGCTAATAATTTTTTGGGTGACCTTGGTGGAAATTTAGGAATCGGAAAACCATTTTTGAAAGACTATATTTTTAAAACGGTTAAACCATTGTTTGGTGTTTCTGCAACGTATAATC
>CAYXHX010000387.1:0-2618 GCA_964464835.1 uncultured Chitinophagaceae bacterium
AACCGAACAAGGATATAATAGCCAATCAGCTATAATTCTATCAATGCATAAAAATGGTAAAGGAATAAATTATTTACAAAGTATGCAGCCATTATATTGGTGGCGCCGAATAAAAGGAAATTAAGCCAGAAAAATGTAAAAATCAAATTTTCCCGGCCATCAATTTTTTTCCATAACAAGAAAAAAACAACCAGGGAAAAAAATGGGAAGATCGTATCAGAAAAGCTAAATATGAAGTACATCATTGTATTATAATTTTATTAAGTTGTTCTTGCCGCAAGCTGTTGGGCATGGCCTTCCTTTTGCTACTAATGGAAATGATTTGCCGTTCGAATTTTTTTCAATTGAAGCATGATTTGCCGGTTCAAAATCATTGAAATCATCATGCGCATCCTTTTCACATGCCACGACATGTATATTCGGAATTGCATGGCCTTCAATCAAATTGGCGCCAAGATACACGCGCAGGCCATCCAAAGAATGCCCATTATTTTTCTGTTCTAAAAGCGCATTTATTTCTTCCCTTGTAATTAAAAAACAATATGCTTTTTTAGAATTAACGGCCGCAGGTAAGCTATCTAAATAATTTTTCATAGTATTGATCTGTTCAATATCTTCATGGCTTAAATTTTTCATGTTTTTTTTATTTAGTATTGATGAATATGCAATATTATACATTGAAACAATTCAGAAAAACGTGATTTTTCACGTTTTGGATGTGATTTTTCACATGCTATATGTGATTTTTCACAGATCATAAATTATTCTTTTAATAAAAGTATTTAATAATCAAATTTTTATACATGACAAAACTTAGCCATTTAGCAGAAAACCTGGTAGGGTCTGAAATTGTAAAACTTGGAAATGAAATTAGCGCACGTGTAAAAGCCGGAGAAAAAATTTACAATTATACGATCGGCGATTTTAACCCCGATATTTTTCCAATTCCTGAACTCATGGAAAAATTGATTATTGAATCGTATAGAAAAAAGCACACCAATTATCCTGCTGCGCAAGGTGTTGCAGAACTTAGGGAAGCCGTATCTCATTTTGCCAAAAAATGGAATGGCCTTGATTATTCTACTGATGAAATATTAATAGCATCAGGCGGCAGGCCATTAATATATGGTTTGTTTTCCATTCTTGTTGATGAAGGTGACAAAGTAATATATGCAGTCCCATCCTGGAACAACAATCACTATACCTATTTAAATAAAGGCAATCATTGTGTTATTGAAACCACGGTCGAAAACAATTTTATGCCTACGGCAGCCGAATTAGAGCCTTTTATTAAAGGCGCCACATTGCTTTGTCTTTGTACGCCACAAAACCCAACAGGTACAACGCTCGAGAAAAATGAACTTGAAAAAATATGCAAGCTGGTCATCGAAGAAAACAAAAGGCGCAGCCAGGATGAGAAAAAATTATACGTAATGTTTGACCAAATGTATTTTACCCTTACATACGGAAAAACAATGCATTATAACCCGGTTTCCCTTTTTCCTGAAATGAAAGAAGTTACCATTTTTATAAGTGGTATTTCCAAAGCTTTCGCCGCTACAGGTGTCCGGGTAGGTTGGAGCCTCGGGCCGGAAAAAGTTATTGCCAAAATACGTTCCCTACTTACACATATGGGTACATGGGCGCCAATGGCCGAACAAAAAGCCGTTGCAAAATTTTTGATGGAGGATGATTATATCTTCAATTTTTTTGCACAGTTTAAATCCGCATTATCCACAAGGCTTGAAAAAATTTATGAAGGATTTATTCAATTAAAAGATAAAGGCTACCCGGTTGATGCCATTATTCCGCAAGCTGCCATTTACCTGACAATTAAATTAGATCTAGTCGGAAAAAATAACGGTGAAAAGAAATTGGAAACCCAAAGAGATGTTACATCCTATATTTTAGATGAGGCAAAACTGGCTGTAGTACCCTTTTATGCTTTTGGCGCAGATGAACATTCACCCTGGTACAGGCTGAGTGTGGGCACTTGCAAACTGGAAGAATTAAATGGATTATTTACAACGCTGGAAGCAGCTTTGAAAAAGTTGGCTTAATGCGAATCATTTTTAATTGAGGTACAACAATTAATTTTTGTTGATGATAAATACAAAAGGTTTTAATACGGGCGACATCAGGATTTCCTGAATGTTATATGGCCTGTGAACGATTTCATATTTATTAAAGTCAAAAATTTCATTGGCACCACAGAATACAGAAAAATTTTCAACCGTTTTCAGTATCCTGTTCAGCATTTCCACTTCCTGTAAATGTAAGGGGGAGCCTTCATTGAAAAATTTTGTAAGTACCAGCAGATCACGATTTGTGGGGGTCATAAGTTCTGGATTTAATTATAAAAAAATCAACCAACAATACCTCTGTGAGACGGGCATCCGCATTTACTATTATATTTACTGCTTCTGCAACCTGTAAAAATAAAAAGAACCATCAGTAAAGAAAGTAGTAAAAAAGTTATCTTACGTGGCATTGCTATATTTTTAAAATTAAAAAAAGAAAATTGATTTAAAAAATTAAAACGGAATTGGGGAAAAATAATTTCACATATAAAGTATTAGTTGCGCCATTAGATTGGGGATTGGGACATACAACACGAT
>CAYXHX010000388.1:0-2331 GCA_964464835.1 uncultured Chitinophagaceae bacterium
ATAATTTCAAGGGCAAAAAGAAAATCTCTTTTTATGGCATCATGAGCAGTACAGGAAAAACCGGCTTGAATTGGGATGAAAGAAGCCAATATGGTGGTGATAATTCAATGGTAACCGGCGACTTTGGGGGTATGATGACTATTTCAATGAATAGTGATGATTTCAGCAGCCCGAATTTTTATGGAGAAGGTTTGCCAAAAAGTTGGGCGGGTGGCATAAATTTTTCCAATAAATTCAATGCCGACCAGCAATCACTCAATGGTAGTTATTTGTATAATAAAATAAATACGGAAGGAAGCGGTTCATCTATTTCACAATCATTGATTCCCGGAAATGTATTCACCACCAATGAAGCGGGGAATAATTACACCAGCAAAGACAGGCATGCACTGAATGCGAATTATGAATGGCAATTTGATAGTTTAACTTCCATGAAAATCACCGCCAATGCTACTACAGGAATCAATAGCGGGAGCAGTATTTATAACAGTACCACCATCAACAACGCCGGGGTATTAGCAAATACAAACCAGCGGACAAGCAGTTATACAGGCAATAATAATAGTATCAATTCAACCATACTTTTGCGTAAAAAATTTACAAAACCGGGGCGCACTTTATCTTTTAATTTTGATATGCAATATGGCACATCCAATACAGATGGGTTTTTGTATTCACTCATTGACAGCCTCACCCAATCCGGCGGTTACCAGCAAGGTACTACTGACCAGAAAAAAATAAATGATTCACGTACATCATCCTTGAATGGAAAATTGGTTTACACAACGCCAATTTCATCGTCCGTTTTTCTATCACTCAATTATGCTTTGCGCAATAGTACCAGCAATTCAGAAAAATTGTCTTATGATAAAGACGGTTCTGGAAAATATTCTCAATTGAATGACACATTTAGTAACCATTATAATTTTGATGTACTGACAAATACCGCAGGTGCAGGATTCAGTTATAACTCAAGAAAAATAACTGCATTTGCAGGAACGGATGTTGCCCTTTCAAATTTTGTACAAACTGATGAAATGCTGCACCAGGTGATTAAAAGAGATTATACAAATTTTTTCCCAAGGGGCAATTTCAATTACAAATTCAACAGCAGTACCAGGATTTCACTGAATTATAATGGGAACACTACCCAACCTTCCATTCAACAAATACAACCCATACAGGATAACACAAACCCATTGAACATTACTATTGGAAACCCTTTCCTGAAGCAGGCTTTCACACATTCCATACGTTTTAATGCCAATTCCTACCAGGTGTTTTCGCAGCGCGGTTTCTTTTTGTTTGGAAGTTTTTCCACCACAGAAAATGCAATTGTCAATTCATCTGTTGTTGATTATTCATCCGGGAAAACCATCAATCAATATGTGAATAGTAATGGGAATTATAATTATTATTCCAGCTTCAATTACAATATGACCATTAAGAAATGGGATATGAATTTTTCTGCCGGCTTGAATTTGAATGGTGGCAGCAACAATAACTTTATTAACCACCTGGAAAATAAAACGACCAATCAGAATTATGGTTTTGATGTTCGGCTTTATAAAGGCAAAGAAAACAAGTATGATATTTCTTATAGAGTGGGTGTAAATTATAATCAATCAAAATCTTCCATTAATACTTCCGTACAAACAAATTACTGGACAAATGATCATCACCTGGGCCTGAACATCACATTACCAAAAAGGTTTGAATTCAATACAGATGTAGATGCCACTTTCCGTCAAAAAACGGATTTGTTTACAAAGAATAATAATGTCATCCAATGGGATGCCTATATAGGTAAAAAAATATTTAAGAATGATAAAGGCCTCATCAAACTCAGCGCTTTTGATATCCTCGATCAGAATAAAGGGTATGACAGGTATATTACAAGCAGCGTGATACAGGAAACCAACTATCAAACAATCAACCGGTATTTTATGTTGAGTTTTGTGTGGAATATTTCAAAAAGTGCAGCAACCGCTAACCCTGAAAAATAATTTTTTATGAAAAAATTACTCTTTGCAATTTTATTGTTTTCATTTTCATTTTGCCAGGCGCAAAATGTATTCATTACTTCCGGTAAAATTGAATTTGAAAAAAAAGTGAACATGCATAAAGAGATAGAATCATTTTCTTCCGGAGATAATAGCTGGATAGAACGATTAAAGAAGAATTTGCCTCAATATAATATTACGTATTTCGATTTGTATTTCGATTCCACAAAATCGTTGTATAAACCCGGGAAAGAAGTAGTAACTACGGGAATGAAAATGCCTGAATGGTTTTCCAGCCCGGCCGCAGATAATATTATTTATGATAACC
>CAYXHX010000388.1:2341-2606 GCA_964464835.1 uncultured Chitinophagaceae bacterium
TTTTTGAAAATACTTTTTTAATAAAAGACAGTTTGCGGAAAATTGAATGGAAGATGACTTCCGAATTACGTGAAATAGCAGGCTTTCAATGCCACCGTGCAGAAACGATTATCATGGATTCCATTTATATCATTGCATTTTATACAGATCAAATCATTCCTGCCGGTGGGCCTGAATCTTTACATGGCTTGCCCGGTATGATACTCGGTATGGTTATACCACGTATGCATGCAACCTGGTTTGCGACAAATGTGCAAGTCACCGG
>CAYXHX010000389.1:0-2592 GCA_964464835.1 uncultured Chitinophagaceae bacterium
CTCACAAGGCTGCGGATGAAAACCTGCAAAAATGTGGGGCGCTTACCATCTTTTTGTACAACCCTTGTCATGGTTAACTTTTTTCCAGGTGTCCGGCCACTGATACTTTCAAATACAAGATAATATAAAAAAAGGATCAATGCCATGAAATAATAAATCGGGTAATAAGGGATTTTATAATAAAACACATTAAAACTCCATATTTTATAAATGATATACGTGATAATAAATATGATGGTGGTATCCACCAAAAAATTTACTACACGTGTACCTATGCCTACTCTTCTCATATTGCAAATATCAACGCATTAAATACATTTTCCCATACCCTTTATTAAAATATTTATCAGTATCCACTTCATTGCCATTGGGGTCATAGGTAGGAAATTTATCCAGCGCTTTGCCATTCAGGTTTGTAAGTACCCGATACAAATAAACGCCATTCGCAAGTTTTTGGCCGTATTGGTCTGTTCCATCCCATTTAAAATCCGTAATATTTCTGCCAATGTGCAAGGGGCCTAATTCTGCTGAAGTTATTTCGCGCACAATTTTACCCGTGATGGTTAATATTTGAATCCGGATATTTTGCGGTAATACACTCCCTGTAACAGTAAATACAAATGCCGTAGAAGTTGTAAACGGATTTGGATAATTAAATAAATTGGTGATCATAGGTTTATTATACACATTGAAAGAAACGGTATAATCCACGAAACCAGCGGGATTGCCCGTTTTATCCTGCCCATGCACCAGCAACCTGTATGTGCCATCCGTTAATAAATATGGCGTAAAATCAACCGAAGCTATATTATCGCCACCACTTGTTGCCGGTGTAAATACAAGCGTATCATTCGTAAAATAAAACCTGCGTTGTGAACCATCAGGATATACGAGTTGTAAATTAAAAAGACTGGTATCATCCAGTAATAAATACTGTGATTCATCTTTCATTTTAATGAGCACATGCGGGTTTGCAGACACAATATCATTATTAAGAATATGTATCCCATCAAATGTTACATCTAATGTTGGCTTATAATTGTCCGTAGAAACCAGAAAGTTTTTATATAAGAAATTATTGAAATGAAATTGCTCAGGCTGCGCATTATCCGGGTTTACATCAAGGAACAAATTGTTTAAACCATTATAATTCTTTGAATCAATGGTAGTATTGATTGAAGCTGTATCGCCGGGATTCAATGCTTTCAATTTGGGTATGAAAATATTTGTACCTACATTATTTGCATCGTACACCGTCATATTTACGGCAATACTGTCTGCAAAAGCAGCATCGCTCACATTTTTAAATGCAATACTGAAATTTGTTTTTTCACCAAGTCCAAGTGTGTCTTTAAAAGAATATAAAATATTTGGTGCAAGGGCTCCTTCAGGAACAGGGTCATATAAAATACGCCAGTATCGCAATTGATATGGGGTAAGATGAATGCTGTCTGCATTGCGCATCCGCAATTTTATAAATGGAAACTGCAAAGTGCTAACAGATGAAATATCAAAATCCTGTTGTGCCATATTCAATGTAAATAAAACTGATTCAGCGCCTGCTGTATTCACACCTATTACATCTATACTTACCTGGTCGCCCGCAGTGTTGTCCAGGCTGTAACCACGCCATTTCACAGACTTCCAGGCTTTTGCGGGGCCGAATGCCGGCGAAGTAATAATGCCTAAACTATCCGGTGATTGTATGGTTTTATCTAAAATGATTTTGTCAAATAAGCCATCACTTAAATCCCATGATGTAGAAAAATTGGCTGCATTTTTTTTATATTCCAATGCCCATGTACGTGCATAGGTAAATGAATCAATGCCACTGAATCCCACACCTATCATCCTGTCATACACGGTATTTCCAGCGCCATATACAGTAGCATCATTTTTCCAAACATCTACATAAGGTGTTTGATCAAAAGGCTGATCCAAAAATAAACGCGCTGTAACAATATAGCCATTGGGTATCCAATCCATAAAGTCACGCATTTTTCTTCGGCCAGTAGTATCCATATAAGAAAATTCAAAATTAAATTGAGATCCGATTTTACCACATACACCACCACTTCCCATAAATCCACCATAACTTCCACTTGGTGTCGTAGAAGGAATTGCCTGGTTATACAAAGGCTTCAAAGTAACAGGATCAAACACATTGTACACTACTGAATGCCCCATGCAGCGATATGAACTAATGGTTGCTCCATTGATTTGCACCTGGAAATCTGCATCCTGTACACCACTAAATCCAAAAATAGAATTGATGATTTGCATGGCAGATAAAATACTGTCATAATACCATTTCCTTGAAAAACTATCAATATAAATTTTATCAGTTGCAGATTTTAAGTGTTGGTATAGATGTGATTGATTATAGCCAAAACTACTTCCCGGTAAATATACAAAGCTGCTCGTATTCCAATGATAAATACCATCAGTTGGCACCGGAGCTACACGCCAATAATACACGGTACTGTCTGTAAAAGGTATGCCGGCATTGAATTCCAGGGCGCCGCCAACCGAGTTGATAGTTTGATTGTATTTTAATGGCGAATTAAATAACTCAGTAGTGTCCAACTCCAT
>CAYXHX010000390.1:0-2342 GCA_964464835.1 uncultured Chitinophagaceae bacterium
TGTGAAATCGTTGGTAATGACCACTGGTCATTCCATCTTTGTCGATTCTGTTTTATACAGAACAAAAAAGTTTATTACTTCTTTAAAAAGTGATCGTGTTACTACGAAATGTAACAAAAGACGCATTCATGAACTATTAAATGTTCGCGCTAGGGGGTGACAAAATAAAGGTAAAAAGGTTGTGTGTAATGTAAACGTGAAAGACCAGATAGAAATATCTGGCTTTTTAGTATTCTGATATGTAGAAATGATGAAAGGGCAAATCACATTCAACAGTGAATTGGAGAAAGGTACAGAAATAACAATAACATTTAAGCAATGACGAAAATCCTATTGGTAGAAGATAACAAGGAAATCCGGGGAAATACGGCCGAGATACTGGAGCTTGCAAATTATGAAGTACACACGGCAAGCAACGGGCGGGAAGGCTATGAAGTGGCATTACAACAAAACCCCAATTTGATTATCTGCGATATCATGATGCCGGTATTGGATGGCTATGGTTTGTTGCACCTGCTGCATAAAAACGAACAACTGAAAAATATCCCTTTTATTTTTCTAACAGCTAAAACTGAACGCAGCGATTTTCGTAAAGGCATGGAAATGGGCGCCGATGATTATATCACCAAACCATTTACGGATATAGAATTAATGAATGCAATTGAAAGTAGGTTGAAAAAAGAAACAAAGATTGCTGAAAGGTTGCAAGCAACAAATAGGTTACATGGCTTTTTTAATAGTATCCGCGGAGAAGAAACATTGAAGGAATTAGTCGGGTCTAATGTGATTCAACCCTATAAAAAAAAGCAGCGTGTATATGCAGAAGGCCAACAACCGCATAATTTATTTTATGTAGTATCCGGGAAAGTGAGGACCTATAAAATGAATGATTATGGCAAAGAATTTACAATCGGGTTATTTGCCGCGGGTGATTTTTTTGGCTACCAATCACTTCTTGAAAACACGACATATAAAGAGTCTGCGGAAACATTGGAAGAAACGGAGATTTCAAGTATTGGCCGCTCCGATTTTGAACGCCTGATTTATTCCAGTAAAGAGGTTGCACAAAAATTTATTCGTTTATTGACACACCATGCCCATGAAAAAGAAGAACAACTGCTTAATCTTGCATACGATTCCTTGCGGAAAAGAGTAGCAAATGCAATCCTTATTTTATTGGAAAAATATAAAGAAGCAGGAAAGGAAATTTTTTCGATTCATATTTCCCGCGAAGACCTTGCGCATATAGTTGGCACCACTACGGAATCGCTGATACGAACTTTAAGTGATTTTAAAAATGAACATATCATTTCAGCAGGCCCGGGTGTAATTAAAATCCTGGATGAGAATAAGTTGAAAAATATGTTTAACTGATTGTTGCAGGCAACATTTTTTTATTGAATTCCAATGCTAATGTTACACATTTTTTTTCCATGGCATGTATTTTTTCCCGCATGATACCATGCGCTTCCAGGGTAGCAACGCTTTCTTCTGAGGGGTTGGGTATCAGCGATAATTGCAGCATGGATTTGGTAAGGCCTTCAAGCATATCATCTATTCGTAAAAATTCATTTTGAAAATGTTCTGCAGCTTGCAGATTGATGGTATTTTCTGCATCATCCACCATCTCACTCAACCTGTATTTCAACAATACATTTTCCTGCTTAAAAAATTCGAGGCTTCTTTGCCAGGACATATACTCCTGCTTTAACTGATGATATTTTGCCGATTTCATTTCTACATTCTTAGCTTGCCCAAGGTGTTGAAAAATCGCAGCAAGGCAAGAATTTCAAAAATGCATTTTTGCTTAATCATAATGTATGAGGGTTAACAGACTGTTGCATGATTTAAATCAGGTTGCAAAACAACTCCTGTTTTCGAGGGCGCTAAGTCTTTGTAGCATTCATTTTAGCAGTGATACGGATAATGCCGATTGCTATTAAAATAGCACAATAAAATAAAAGGATATTGGCCATGGGTAAAGGCTCCATTTGAAATACCTCGAGGCCCTGTGCCATTAAAATAATTTCCTGTGCAAGTACACCAATAATAAAAAGCACTGCCCCCAAAACGGAAACATGGCGTTGGCGGGTACATAAATATTCATTGATATAACCAATGATGAAGAATGAAATGATGCATAAAAAAGATAAATGCAAATACCCGATCACTATAGGCCTGAAAGCAAATGCAAAATGGCTCAGGTAAGGAATGATGGATAGCATTTGTAAAATCACTTTTATGATAAATGCAACTGTTGCGAGTATCCACAATGTACGCGTCGTTTTTGTAAATGCGTGTGGAATAAATTTTTTGATGGCAGGTATCAATTTTATAAAATA
>CAYXHX010000390.1:2352-2581 GCA_964464835.1 uncultured Chitinophagaceae bacterium
GATGGATAATAAAAAAGATGGCGCTACTGTCACAGCCATAATGAGGAATAATTTTTTATTGATCGCCACTTCCTGTACAAGGCCAGATCGGAATAAATGGTAAAATAATAAGCCAAAACAAACAAACAAAAACCAGCCGTTATATTGAAAATGCAGGAAAAAATAAATAGCTGCAAAATAATATTCCTGGTCCATGTTATGTGTTGCCATCAGGTATGCAAGAGAAAAT
>CAYXHX010000391.1:0-2575 GCA_964464835.1 uncultured Chitinophagaceae bacterium
CGGCTTTTTGTAAAATGTCTTTTTTATATGCCATATTACATCCCGGCGGATACTTCATCCTATTGGTATATTGCAAAATGTTTTCACCAAAATCATGGTTTCCCACAAAGCCATTTAAATACTTGTTCATCCAGGCAGGCGGTTGGCCACTTTCATATTTTGGAATCACTTTTCCACCACTTCCTATGGCATCTTTATGTGTTTCAAAAAAAGAAACAAGCGCATCAATATAACCTGGAGAAAGTATGGCATCATCATCCACGTAAGCAATTACAGGCGCTGCCGCTTCCGTGATTCCCCGGTTACGCGCGAATGAAAGCCCTTTATTTTTTTCAAAAAAATAAGTGGCATGCATGCCCGGGTTGTTTTGTATGAATGTTTTAGCAATAGATGCTGTTTTATCCGTACTGTTATTATCAACAATAATGAGCTCAAACAAATATTTCGGCGCAGCCTGCAAACGAATGCTTTCAAGCGCTTCCGGTAAATATTTATCCCGGTTATAGGTGCAAATGACCAATGATATTTTTAATTCAGTATTCATACTTTCATGGCCTTGCCATGATTATTTATTTTAATGAAGCAAAGAAACAATAAAATAAAATATAGTTGTTCGCCCCCTTAAGCCTATTCATGCAAAACTTCATTTATTTTTGGCACATTATTTTGCATACAACGTACATGAAAAAAATAACGCGGGACTTTGATCCCAATATTTTTCATCCATTTTATATTATCCGAAGGGAATTGAAAAGGAAAATGGAAAAATTTGCTCCTGCATTAAACGGGCGTTTATTGGATTTTGGCTGCGGTTCCAAGCCCTATGAATCGCTTTTCGGGGTGGATGAATATATTGGTATGGATTATTACAATGAAGGCCATCCGCATGAAAATGAAATGATTGATGTGTTTTATGATGGTAAAACTTTTCCATTTGCGGATAATCATTTCGATTCTGTTTTGTGCAGTGAAGTGATAGAACATATTTTTAACCTGCCTGAAATATTGTTGGAATTAGCCCGTGTTGTAAAAAAAGATGGGCAGGTTTTATTCACTTGCCCTTTCGTTTGGAACGAACATGAAGTGCCATTTGATTTTGCAAGATATTCCCGGTTTGCCTTAAAAAGTTTGTTGGAAAAAGCAGGTTTTGAAATAGTACAATTTGAAAAAGCGGGCAATTACAGGCTTGCCATTACACAATTAAAAGTGTTGTATAATTATAACCATGCCAAAAAAATAATGGGCAATTTTTTCCTGGCTCGATGGTTCTATAAAAGTTTTTTTGTTTTTCTGCCGAATGCCTGGGGATTATTTTTAAACAGCATTTTGCCGAATGATGAAACGCTTTACCTGAATAATATTGTCCTTGCCAGGAAAAAATAATTGAATTGCAACATCAACAACAAATATCAAAAGTGCTTTTTATAAGCAATGATGCCTCTCTTACGGGCGCACCAATATTATTGTTACATTTTTTGCAACTCATTCAGGAAAATAATTTATGGAAAATCAATATCCTATTGCATCGTGGCGGGCCGTTGGAAGAAAAATTTAAAGCGGTTGGAAATATAATTATTTTGAAGCCCGCTGCTTATTCAAAAGAAAAAAACATTTTTAAAAAAACATCTATGAAAGCAGGCATGCTTTTCAAAAAATGGAAACTTTTATTTTTTTCGCCCCGATATGATTTTGTTTTTAATAATACCATTGCGAATGGAAGCCTGGTAAAAATATTTCATAAAAAACAAATACCAGTAATTTCATACATCCATGAATTGGAAAATGTGATTGCTTATTTTTCTAAAAATGACGAAGCACAAGAAACTTTTTTATATTCAAAAAAGTTTATAGTCCCTTCAAACATTGTACGGGAAAATCTTTTGCAAAATCATCATATCCCTCCCGGAAAAATAATTTCACTGAAATATTATTTTCCGGGATATGAACAGGCGCTGACAGAAGCTGATAAAAAAAATAAAACCAAGGAATTTTTGACTGCATATAAAATCCCGGAAAACAAGTTCCTGGTTTTTGGCATGGGAACAGCAGATCTGCGCAAAGGCTTTGATTATTTTGTTGAAATTTGCGCATTGGTTTCAGATCAAGAATCATCTATTCATTTTGTGTGGTTGGGTAATTATACAGACCCCAATTTTGAAAACGAAATGGAAAATGTGATTCAACAAAAAAAGCTGGAGAAAAATATTACGCTTACAGGCAAAGTCCCTTTTCACAAATTGAATTTATTGCCGGCCGATTTATTTTTGATGACTTCCCGCGAAGACCCTTATCCATTGGTGGTTTTGGAAGCTGCGTTTGTACAAATACCTGCTATTGCATTTGATGGCGCCGGTGGCGCCGCAGAATTTATAGAAGATGATGCAGGTTGGCGTATTCACGATTTTTCTTTAACTACATTTGCAGAAAAAATAATTTATTTAAAAAACAACCCTTCCGAAATTATTCTTGCCGGCAGGAACGCCAGAGAAAAAGCAATGTCATGGCATGGCAGCAAATTGAAAACCTTGAATCAATTAAAGAATATAGAAACACAAATCCTGAATATATGAAAGCA
>CAYXHX010000392.1:0-842 GCA_964464835.1 uncultured Chitinophagaceae bacterium
AAAGAAGAACATTTAATCATTCGCCTTGATGATAAAACACCTGCAGAAGAAAACGGCTTTCCACCCGAATTGCAATTAAATAAAACCAATAGGAAATGGTTTTTCATGGTTCCAAAAAATCAAATGATTTCAGGCATTAATATCCTGTTCAGGCAAGACGCAATGAATGAATTCTTTGGCGATTCAGAAGCCGGCATTCAAATAAATAACCACCTGAACATATTGACCACCCTGTATTACAACGAACCGATGGATGCAGAATACAGAAAATGGGCGCATGATATTTTTCATGCCGGAGAAAATGACTTTACAAAATTCATTATTTACAACAGGCTTCTGTTGATCCGTGAAAGAGTTTTCAGGCGCTTTTATAAAAAAATTTCAGGCATTTCAGTAGCCACTGCATTTTCAATTGATGATGTTACCCGTGTAAAAGAAGCAGAAGCAGCATTCATAAAAGAATTTTCCGAACAACCTTTGCCTGTCAGCAAACTTTCAAAGCTTGCTGCCATGAGTGTATCAAAATTTAAAATCATTTTCAAAGAAATCTATGGCTTACCCCCGCATCAATATTATCAAAAGCAACGCATGAATAAAGCCAGGGCTATGATACTTTCCGGCAATTATTCACTGAATGAAATTTTGGAAGATTTGGGTTTCGAAAAAAAATCATTTTTTAAATCGGCATATGAAAAAGCATTTGGTATGCTCCCGGAAATTAACACGGAAAAAAGTTTATGGAAATAAATTTCAATGATAGGAAATTTAGCCAGGTAATAGAAAAAATTGCCAAAGCCTATGGAAGTATATCTTTAGCTGATGAATGGATGCTTACCCCGCAA
>CAYXHX010000392.1:852-2528 GCA_964464835.1 uncultured Chitinophagaceae bacterium
AATTTGAAGACGATCTTTCTGTACTACTGATGAACTGTTCATTCCAGAATGAAGTATTATTAAACCGCAAACCCAATCTCAACCAATATTTCAGCGTCCTCAATTTTTTTGACTTTACATTTCCTGATGAATCGCTTAGGATGAAGCCCGTTTTTCATATTCAAAACAGCGCATTACTTTCACCGGCTATTTTTTACAGGAATTTCGCAATCAACAGTACCGTTCACATTCCGGCAAAAACAAAAGTGCAAGCTGTACTTATTTTATTTCATAGAAATTTTATTCACCAATTTATCGAGCCACAGGTTTTTGAAAAATTTATTTCTAATTATTATTATCGTGAACTGCATGGAGCACAAATTGAATACATTGATTCCGGCTACCGTGCCATCATGCATGAATTGATAAATGATCATCCACTTCATCCGATTACGAATCAATTCATTTATAGCCGTACTTTATTGTTAATTGAAAAACTGGTTATCAATTTTTGTGAAAAATTGATAACAGGTACGCTTGCCCCCAAAATAAAAGTGGATGAAGTGACCTGCATGATACAAGCCGAAGCGGAACTGGTAAAGGATTTTTCTGTACCTGCTCCTATCATTTCCACGCTTGCTAAAATGTCTGGTATGAGCCCGACAAAATTTAAAAAACAATTCCGGAATTTTTATGGCTTGCCCGTTTTTGAATACTACCAGAAACACCGGATGATTTTTGCAAAAAATTTATTGAAACAGGGAGTGTATTCTATACAGGAAGTAGGGAATATGGTTGGTTATACAAACCTCGGCCACTTTGCAGCATCATTTAAAAAAGAATTTGGCCTCCTGCCTAAAGATTGGATGCAAGCTGAAAATAAAATGCTTCCGCTTATTAAAGATTAAATTATTTCAAAATCGCTTCACGCAAAGGAAGCAATTGCCTGAGTAATGCTTCCAGTTTTTCAAGTGCCAACATATTGGCGCCATCACTTTTAGCTTTGGACGGATCGGGATGTGTTTCAATAAACAAACCATCAGCGCCAGTTGCAATCGCCGCTTTGGCAATGGTGGCAATCATTTGCGGGTTTCCACCTGTAACACCCGAACTGAGATTGGGTTGCTGCAAACTATGTGTACAATCCATGATTACAGGCACACCTAATTCCTGCATGATGGGAATATTCCTGTAATCAACAATCAAATCCTGGTAGCCAAAACTATTTCCCCTTTCAGTAAGCAGTACTTTTTCATTTCCGGCGCGCCGTATTTTATCCACTGCAAATTTCATAGCAGCGCCACTTGTAAACTGACCTTTTTTTACATTAATAATTTTACCCGTTCTCGCAGCAGCTTCCAATAAATCTGTTTGCCTGCACAAAAATGCAGGTATTTGCAAAACGTCTGTATAAATCGCAGCAAATGCTGCTTCATCATGCGCATGAATATCTGTAACTGTAGGAAGTGAAAATTGCTTCCCGGTTTTTTTCAGAAAAGTCAATGCAAGATCATCTCCAATACCTGTAAAAGATGTGGCGCTTGTACGGTTTGCTTTCCGGTAACTTGATTTAAAAATCAAAGGTATTCCCAGCTTTTTACAAGTAGATGAAACTGATGCAGCTACATCATGTAACAACTTTTCATCTTCAATCACGCAAGGGCCGGCAATGAGAAAAAATTGAGCCGGGTCATAAT
>CAYXHX010000393.1:0-401 GCA_964464835.1 uncultured Chitinophagaceae bacterium
ATACAACGATTCTTTTTGAGGAAGAATGGATGCTCTTAAAACCCATTGCAATCGCTCAATATCCACATCAATTGAAGCATTGGGTGTCTTGTCATTTTGATGAAAAGAAATTAATTGCTGAAAAAGTTTCAAAGCCTTTAAAGAAGAAGATGTAGAATCTTCAGAATGAAATTGAACATTCATAAATTTATCTGCAGGGCTAAAAATATCCGGGTTATTTAAAGTAAAAACAAAAGCCGGATTGGTTACCGGCTCTATCGGATCCTTATAATAAACCAAAGCTTCATGCGCCAGTAAATCGTATAGAGTTGGCCGAAGGCCCGGTGTATTCCCTTCGATGATAATGGCTCGCATTTCACTTACCGGCGTAGTTTGTAAAAGTTGAACAGGCTCCAATGATG
>CAYXHX010000393.1:411-2513 GCA_964464835.1 uncultured Chitinophagaceae bacterium
TATAATTTTTATTGACGGCTTTTATAAAATCTTCCTGTCCCCATGTATTTACGTCTTCTTTTTTAAAGGAAACTGTTTTGGATCGTTGATTGATCTGCCACATGTTCCTGTAATATTCATTCATATATGTGTGCGCCAGGATAGCATGCAGGATAGCTTTCGCAGCGGTATTTTTTGTGGTTGATATTTCACTTGACAACTCTTTTACCTGGCTGTTGGCATTTGTTTCCTGTACTTTATCCTGTACACCAATCCTGTAAATAAGCGCTTTGATCATTTCTGCATCCAATTGTTTAGCCTGTGCTTTTTTATAGAGTGCATTGATTTTTTCCAAAGCAGTTTTTGGCAAATTATTTTTCAATATCAAAGAATCTATTTCCTGCCATTCCTTTTGAAAAGGGCTTTCTTTTTTTTGCGAATAACTTATTGTAGAAATTAAAAGGAGGACTATAAAAAGACTTTTGAAAAACTTCATGTAGTAATTTTAGAATGACAAATTAAGAATTTAAAACCTAAGATGCATAAAAAATATATTTTGCATAAAAATTTTACACATAAAAAAACCCTGTTCAACAGGGCTTTATATTTTATAAAGATTGGTATTTTATTTTTTCAATGCTTCCATCATCGTCTTTCCAATATCAGCGGGGCTTTCAGCAACTGCCACACCACAAGCTTTCAGGATGCGCATTTTTGCAGCCGCCGTATCATCTTCGCCACCCACGATTGCACCTGCATGGCCCATCCTTCTTCCCGGAGGTGCAGTTTGCCCGGCGATAAAACCTACCACAGGTTTTTTATTATTTTCTTTAATCCAATTGGCTGCATTGGCTTCCATGTTACCACCAATTTCACCAATCATCACAATACCGTCGGTTTCCGGGTCATTCATCAATAATTCTACAGCTTCTCTTGTAGTTGTTCCGATTATAGGATCGCCTCCTATTCCAATGGCAGTACTTATACCCATCCCGGCTTTCACCACCTGGTCTGCGGCTTCATAAGTTAATGTGCCTGATTTTGAAACAATTCCAATTCTTCCTGGTTTAAAAATAAAGCCAGGCATAATTCCCACTTTTGCTTCGCCGGCTGTAATAATGCCCGGGCAGTTTGGGCCAATTAAACGTGTATGTGTTTCCAGTAAATAGTTTTTTACCTTCACCATATCCTGAACGGGGATACCTTCTGTAATGCACACTACGAGGGCAATCCCGGCATCTGCTGCTTCCATAATTGCATCGGCTGCAAAAGCAGGCGGTACAAAAATAATACTGACATCTGCACCAGTTTCTTTCACCGCATCCGAAACTGTATTAAATACGGGTTTCTCCAAATGGGTGGTTCCACCCTTTCCCGGCGTTACCCCTCCTACTACCTGTGTACCATACTCAATCATTTGGCTTGCATGAAAACTTCCTTCAGTCCCTGTAAATCCTTGTACGATTACTTTTGAATGTTTGTTTACTAATACTGACATGATTATTTAATATTGGCGCAAAAATAAGGCAAAACAATTTAGTCATATTAAGAAATTCACTTTCCCATAATTTAAATTGTCATTTTTATACAATTTTCAATACTATTTCAATCGGGGGTTTGGTTATATTTGCAGCCCTGAAAATTTGCCGGGGTTCAATGCACCTGGTGGATTCATTCAAAAAATATTTTACAACTTATGTATAGAACGCATACCTGCGGGCATCTTCGTATAACTGATATCAACCGTACTGTAACTTTATGCGGATGGGTACAAACCATTCGTAAATTTGGCGCCATCACTTTTGTGGACTTGAGAGATTTAAGAGACCGTTATGGCATTACCCAACTTTTATTTGGTGAAGAAATGCAGCCACAGCTGGATGCACAACCACTTGGCCGCGAATTTGTTTTACAAGCAAAAGGTTTTGTGCAGGAAAGGGAAAATAAGAATTTAAATATTCTTACGGGAAGCATTGAAGTATTGGTAAGTGATTTTTCTATTTTAAATACTTCCGGTATTCCTCCTTTTACAATTCAAGATGATACAGATGGAGGCGATGACTTGCGCATGAAATTCAGGTATCTCGATTTGCGAAGGAATGTAGTGAAAAAGAATCTTGAAT
>CAYXHX010000394.1:0-2507 GCA_964464835.1 uncultured Chitinophagaceae bacterium
TGAATATTTGAAACTACGTGAAAAGGACAACCCGGATGCATTGAAATGGGATGAAGTAGCGCCGGCAAATTATAGCATATTAATGAACCCGGATGCATTTACAAAAATAGCTAATGAAGCGAATGAACTTGTTGCAAAGGATAGTGGTTTTAATGTAATAAAAAATAATACATTATTATTATCAAAATTGTCTGATGCGGAAACTGATCTTGGATTAAAGGTATACAAAGAAACACAGGCTACTATCAAAAAGTTGGTGAAAGCAGATGATAGCATGGGCAGGCTTGCAGAACCAATGGATATGCAATTTATGGCTGTTGATAAAAATAAATATTATGACAACCCGGATAAGAATAAAGCATTGCGTTACCAGGAGTGGCTCAAAATGATGCAAAAAGATAAGTATATAAGTACTTCTGTAAAAGTATTGTCAATAGCCGCGGCCAACAAAAATACAAGGGTGGATGTGTTGCAAAATTAATTGCAATGACACATTGAAGAAATACACGCTCATTCATGGCGTGTATTTTTTGTAAGTATGTAAATGTTTATTTACTTTTAAAAAAAATAATTATGCGTTCAACGCTTATTGCTATCATTCTCGGTGCATCTTTTATTATCGCCATTGTCATTGCCGCAAATGCATACAAATTCCGTTCTAAAACCATGGATACAATTGTTGTGACAGGCCTCGCTGAGCAGGATTTTTCCAGTGATTTAATTGTATGGAATGCCACATTTTCCCGGAAATCATTTGAATTGAAAACCGCTTATGCCGCACTCAAAGAAGACGAAACGGCTATACGGAATTATTTACATTCAAAAGGCCTTGATGATAGCAGCATCATTTTTACTTCAGTAAATATTACGAAAGATTTTGATTATAAGCAGGATGAAAATGGCCGGTCATTAGGCGCTGTATTTGCAGGATATACTTTGAGCCAGGATGTAAAAGTAGAATCGAATAATGTAGATAAAATTGAAAAAATTTCCAGGGAAGTTACTGAGCTTATACAAAATGGCATTGAGCTGAACTCCGCACCACCGGCTTATTACAACACACATTTAACGCAGGTAAAAATGGACTTGCTTGCCAAAGCAAGCGCTGATGCCAAAACACGTGCAGAAATCATTGCAAAGAATGCCGGCAGTAAATTGGGCGCCATGAAAAAAGCTTCTATGGGTGTTTTCCAAATTACAGGAAAAAATAGCAATGAAGATTACAGTTATGGCGGCACATTCAATACAAGCAGCAAACAAAAAACAGGCTCCATCACCATTCACATGGAATTTTTAGTGAATTAGTTTTTTTATTTTCCACAAACAAATGAAATTTTCATTCATCCGTATTGCTGCCTGCATTGATAAATTTGGCTTGTGGAATGGACTGAAAATTTATTCTAAGTTAAAATTCAATTGGCTTCATTCAATTCAGGTTCCCGGAATTTCATTCCCGCTTTCACTCCGAAAAAATACTACAGATAAGGCAGTTTTTGACCAGGTCTTTTTACAGGATGAATACAATTTTCCAATTTCTTTTATCCCGGAAATGATTATTGATGCCGGTGCAAATATTGGTTTGTTTTCAATATTAATGAAGAATAAATTTCGCAACTCCACCATTATAGCAATAGAACCTGATTTGGAAAATATGGAATGGCTTCAAAAAAATTGTAAACAGTATTCAGGCATTCAACCGGTAATGGCAGGGCTTTGGAGTGAAGATTGTAAGTTGAAATTAATTGACGAAGAAGGTAAATCGGGAATCCGGGTGATGCGTGGTGATGATAATGATATTTTAAATGGAATTTCAATAAGTACAATCATGTGTACCTATGGCATAAAAAAAATTGATATCCTGAAGTTGGATATCGAATGCAGTGAAAAAGATTTGTTCTTGGAAAATTATGAAAACTGGCTCCCAAAAACAAAAATCATTATCATTGAATTGCATGATTGGATTCGCCTGGGATGTGCAAATTCATTTTTTACAGCAGTTCAAAAATGTATAAAAAATTATCGCTATACAATTTGTGGTGAGAATACAATCATTGAAAACCTGGATATAGAATCAGTTGGCATTACATAAGTCGTGACAAACGTGACGCAATATTTCTTAAAATTTTTCAGGTTTCATTTTATTTAATTCATTAACCGCTCCACTGTCCAAAAAGATGCGATTACCGCAATGATGATGGATAATGGATACACAAATTTCTTTTTAAATCCCGGTAATTTTCCTAATGGAATAATGAACAGACCAAAGACCAAAAGTATAACAATAATTTGCCCGATTTCCACGCCCACATTGAAAGATAAAATAGAAGCCACAAAATTATTGCGGGGAATGCCTACTTCACTCAATGCTGATGCAAAACCCATTCCATGCACAAGCCCAAAAAAGAAGACAACCAAAATGCGCCAGGGTTTTAATTCACTTAATAAAATATTTTCAACTGCTACAAACACAATGGATAATGAAATCAATGGCTCTACTACCTGCCCGG